>NZ_JAJENT010000440.1:0-518 GCF_035615515.1 Phormidium sp. CCY1219 | reverse complement strand
ACGTGTCTGACAATTGGAGTCTCGGAGTGGTATCGCAATTTGATTGGGTTTGATTCCGCTCGTGTTGCAAATACCCAGTGCCGATTTCCTATTGCTTGCCAGTATTTTTTGGCCACCCACTTTGCTGTTTTGTTGGGGTGTCTTCGGTTTCCCCATCTGGCTAATTTCCAAAATAGTAAATTATCCATTTGAGAGAAGACTTCCTTAGACACTACTGTTGAGTAGTAGTTGCTCCATCCTCTGATGACCGGATTGAGGCTTCTTATTAACCCCTCTTGCGGTGCTGCGTTGTGGGAGTCTACTATCCCTTTCAGTTTCTTGTAATGGGTTTTGATGGCTTGATTGCTGGGTTTGATGAAGGTTTTGAAGCCTAGTGGATTACCGTGTGCGTTTTTCCCGGTTTTGTATTTTCCGACTCTATATTGCCGGATGTTAAATCCTAGGAAGTCGAACCCAGGGTTGTCACCCTCTAATGTGTGGGTGATGTGGGTTTTGGTATCCTTCAGTTCCAATCCTAT
>NZ_JAJENT010000439.1:0-8657 GCF_035615515.1 Phormidium sp. CCY1219 | reverse complement strand
ACCGCAATTCCTCGCCCTGGGAGGAGTACAACCGCGATTCCTCCCCTTCCGATGAGTACAACCGCAATTCCTCGCCCCGGGACGAGTACAACCGCGATTCCTACTATTTTGATGAGTACAACCGTTGAGTACAACCGCGAACTGACTGCGCGGGATTCCCCCACCGATTTCGACTTGCCGGGATCCTAACGGGTTATACCGTTTTTCATGCATTCCGCTTGGAGATGATTCACCGTCCCGACTCCTGGAGAGACGCGCTCTTATCGCCTCTTTCAGGGGATCGGGGGAAACCTACTCTAACCGCCGTGTAGTATGCGTTTAAATTGCATCCCCAGAGGGTAGGGTGGGCCTCGCCATTTTCGGAAGTGCCTCGCGCCCCGGAAGTTCTCGTGCCTGCCCACCCGACAAACCTCAAAAATCGATGGGCAATTTATTTTGCATGACTGCTTATGCGTTTAAATTGCATCCCCAGCTCATCAAAATGCTAAAGTGCGTGCGGCTAAAACTCCTCGGGACTAAAGAGGAGTTTATATTAGCCGCACGCACCACGCCCGCGAGGAAAGCAGATTAAATGTATTTCTCGGCGGGGAGAATGAAGAACTTAGCACCGATGAAAAGGCGATCGCAAATTCTCCATTCCACAAGATCCGATTCTGGTTTTTCCCCCAGTTAGCGGAAATTCTCCGGGTTGAGTTCCCGCGAGGATCCGCTGGAGTGGTTTTCCATTAATCTCGCACCGGTTCCCCCATCCGCCGGATCCAGGAAAGGCCGCAAATTGATATTACTGGGGTTGACTTGAGGAGAATGACCCCCCCGAGGCAACTGGATCCCCATCGCATCTTCCAGAGTTCCCATCAATCCGCCATTGCCCGTATCCACGATCGCATTCACCGCTTCAGTTTGACCCCCGCGATCGGCAACGGTCAAATTTTCAAACACGCGATCGCGAATCAATTCCGGGTTCTCTCCAGGGGGAACTGTCAGCACGATCTGACAACTGGCGTTAACCTCCGTGGTCACGCAAATAATGTCGTAGCCATTTTCCACCCCGATCGCCAATTCTTTCATCCCGTCTTCTCGGTAAAACTCCAACCGACGGGCAATCTCATTGCAGCGACGTTCCGGCGTCCACCCCCCGCCTAACCGACTCGGTTGCGCCCACTCATAGGACTCGCCCGGTTGACTTTGCGGGTGGTACATCACCTTGTACTCGCCCTCCACTACCTCGCAGGTAAACCGCGCATTACTCGCACTCGGCGTTTCTCCATCGGACCCATCACCAGTTTGTGTTGGGGTATTCGTCGGCGGAATCCGAACGTTATTCGGTCTGGGCATCTCCTGAGCTACCACAGTGGCACCAGAACTCAGAGCAAACGCCACTCCGAGACATAAACTCATTCCCCGAACTGCTGAGGTGGCAATTGCAAACGGGGATTTCTGTTGTTTCGATCTCATCTCAAGTCTCTCCTAAATTTTTTCGTTTAATCGCTTTTCTAGTCCCCCTCTACCCCCCACCGATGCCCCCACCTACTTGCTTCTCTCGTCCGGGAATCCTCCCGAACTCGAGAGGTGCCGTTATCCCCAGCACCTTCAAAATACTTAGAACCGCGATAGAGAGTAGGGACTCTATTCTCCTTGACGTAATGGCAAGGAAAAAGATTCTGCACCTGGCCGTCAGTTTTTGCCTGCCTTTCTATCTCCAGGGTTTGTTTTTCTCTCCCGGCCATTTTTCCTCCCCCATCCGGTCAATTAATTGGCCAACAGTTCGTTTAGTCCAGCTTCTATCGCAATGGATTATTGAGACATATTATTCCGCCTGCAAACATTCCGAGTCCTCCAATTGCAGCAATCCAAATTATCTTTGAATTTGATAATGACAACCCGGACGACCGAAATCCGCGATCGTTAATCTGATAGCCCTTAATCTTTAAATTCCACCGACGAGGTAAACGTCATGCCCGCTAAAATTCACGAAGACCCATGCGAGAGGCTTCCATCGCACCTGCGGTGGAGAGTGAGTGAGGGCTTCGGGGCAGCGATCGGGTAACCCCCAAACCTGCGGCGACCCTCCCGCCACAGGTTTCTCATCCCTCTGCAAGTAAACAAATCCAGCCCCCTCGATGGATACCCCACCACCCCGGTGAGGCGATCGCAGGCAATGATACAGCAGAAGCAGGATCCCCTACAAATAAGGAAATCAATAAATGTCTAGCTGAAGCAATTACCAATTGTGGTTTTGTACCGGCAACAAGTCACACTTAACCCCCTTAGACTCACCGTATTATGAGGCGGTGATTTCCCTGGTGGTTAAAAACGGCAAGAAATTACAATCCATTAAAGCAGAGAATAGCGATGGTTCCCGATAATTGCAACGCTGATTGAATGCAAGCTTTTATCGGTTCTTGAACCCGATCTCGCGATCGCAAATCATCTTCTCCCTCCCCGGCTGTTTTGGGCATTTTCATTGAGCGAATTACTGAGCCACCGCAGTGGGTAGGGTGGGCTTAAGCCAGATGAGCGAAGTGCCAATAGCAACTGATTCAAGGAACTACCCACCCTAAAAACCGCTTTTACCAACCGGATTTGATAGTATTTCTGCTTTTGCCAAATGCGCGCTGACGGGCTTTCGCGCAAAGCAACGCAGGAATGGCAAATTTGAGGGGTTTTTTGTGGCTGTTTTGGGGATTTGAATTGCGAGAATTACTGAGTCAATTCCCCCCATTTATGCGCTGAATTGCCAACTCTGCAGCTAACTGCAACGCCGATTTCATACTCGCACAATCCGCAATGCCTTTGCCTGCAATATCGAAAGCGGTGCCGTGGTCGGGAGAGGTTCTAATAAACGGTAAACCAATTGTTGTATTGACTGCTTTATCGAAGGCCATTAATTTAACTGGAATTAATCCTTGGTCGTGGTAGAGAGCCAGATAGCCATCATGGGCATTTGTGGCGGAACCGTACCATGCTTGACCTGGTTTAACCCAGAGGGTATCCGGGGGAACCGGACCGTCTATTTTTACTGTGGGATAACTTTGCCGTTGTTCTTCAATCCAGGGAATTAACCCGTCTCTTTCTTCGGTTCCGAGTTGTCCGTTTTCGCCACTGTGGGGGTTGAGTCCGGAAATGGCAATCCGGGGGGTTTCTAACCCAAAATCTTGGCGCAAGCATTCGATAAACAGGTCGAGTTTCCAACTCAGTAAGTCGGGAGTGAGGGCGTCGGGGACTTGGCGCAGGGGAATGTGAGTGGTGGCGAGGAGGGTGCGGAGGGTCCAACCACTGTGGGGAGATTTGGCGACGAATAGCATTCCGAAGCGGCTGACGTTCGCACTTTCGGCGAGGAGTTCGGTTTGTCCGGGATAGTGATGTCCGGCTGCTTTCCAGCAATTTTTGGCGATCGGACCGGTGACGATCGCCTGAAATTCGCCGGCGAGGGTACGCCCGATCGCCTCTTTCATATAGGCAAAACTCGCTGCGCCACTTGCCGCATTGCCCTCACCTAGCACAATGTTTTTGCTCGCACTTTCAATATCGATAATCTCTAACTCGTCGGGAGAAGCGATCGCCGCGCATTGCTGTCGATCGAGCTGCTGGTAGGTTTGCTCGATCGCCTGGCGAGTCCCCACTACGGCAATCTGGCAATTGCTCGTGATTTCCGGATCCGCCAAAGCTTTCAAGATGACCTCGGATCCAATTCCGGCGGGATCCCCAATGGTGAGAGCGATCCGGGGACGAGTTTGCCCGGGGGAGGGGGTGGAGTTTGTAGTTTCCATCACAGTTTCACTTTGCGATCGCGACAACAACACAGAATCGGTGAAAAAATATTAATTGCCATTTCACATCATACCTGAAAACGCCGTTTTTCTATGAAGTTTTGTAAAAAATTCTTGCCATTGCGCGCCAATTGTGTTTGGCGATCGCAACCCTTGCCCAAAAGCCAATCAACCCTCGCCGGGAAAAGGCAGACTCAGGCGGCGATCGCCGTTTCCCTGATACCTGAAACTGGGATTACACCGAGGTGAAGCCACAACACTTGCCCGTGGATTGGCGATCGTCTGCGCCTGCTTTTCTGAAGAAAACCTAAAATTATTGCCCCCCGGCTTCCCAGCTCTTATGATATTATATTAGAAGGGGACGGGTTTGGCCGAAAATAGCGCCAAAAAACCATAGTTCCCTTTTTTCTTATGTGTTAAACACCGGAAAACCAATTACACCAAACTTTTAGAGTTTTGACGTGCAATGACCGAAACCACCCAATCCGATCGCCATTCAATTTATCAGCTCAAAATCTGGCTCAAAGGCAGCGAACCGCCTATTCTGCGGCGAATTCAGGTAGATAGCCATATCACCCTGTACAAACTACAGCGGATTTTGCAAATCGTCATGGGCTGGACGAATACTCACCTGCATGAGTTTATCATCAACGGCACCCATTATGGCCAATCTCATCCGGAATATGGCCTAGAATTCAAAACCGAAAGGCGGGCGAGATTAGACGACTTGATGCCAGAAGAAAACACCCACTTTATTTATGAATACAACCTAGATGACCAGTGGCTTCACGATATTGAAATCGAAAAAATTCTGCCTCCAGAATCAGGTGTCCATTATCCGCGATGTATCGGGGGCGATCGCGCTTGTCCTCCAGAAGAATGCGGCGGAATTCGCGGATATGCCGATTTGCTCGAAATTATTCAAAATCCAGAAGACCCCGACTACCAACAAACCATAGAATGGTTGGGAGAAGATTTCGACCCCGAAGCGTTTGACATCGATGAAGTCAACCGCGAACTCAAACAAATCCGCTAAATTAATAGCTGCGATCGCATCGGTGCCACCTCAGGCGCGATCGCTCTTTTGGGGTTTCCGAGGAGCGATCGCACCCCCCTCTAAAAAAAATCTAAAGTTTCTTGCTTGTTCGCCGATTATTTGATATAATTACTTTAATTTCAAAACTACAAAATCCATAAGAACCCCGATCGCATCAAGCATCGGTTTTTTTACATCCTCCTCCCCCGGTAAACTCAATCCGCCCCTCCATCCGCCATCCCACGCCAAAGCGGTTTGGGGAAGCCTTTGAGAGGATTTGCTGTTCCCTAGGGAAAAACGCAAAACCAGGCGTTTTTCTGCAAATGAATCGGGAGGATAAGCGCAAAAATTAGTAAAAAAAGCAAGAGGAAAATGACCAATGGGGCTAACCATCAGTTATCAACTAAAATTTGAAACCGATTCAGAAGAACTGGCGCGAGAAAAGATAACCGCCTTGCATCAAATAGCATTAGACATGCCATTTGCTAACGTCAGCGAATTGGTAGAATTAAAAGGCAAAGAAGAATGTCGCTTTAACCTAGAGGATTTCGACGACCCCGATCGATTCTTGAAACTGGAAGCAGCCCGGGGGGTACACCGAGGTAATACCACCTATCATGTAGACGCAGAACATCTGATTTCCTTTCTCGTCTGGCCCGGAGAAGGATGTGAAAGCGCCCGGTTGGGTTTAGCCGTATTTCCCAAAACCATTAAGATTCCCCGCATGAGTGACAAAGAACGAGAGGAAAAAAGTTTCCTGACGTTGCACGAGTTGCTCGAACATAAAAAGAAGATGAAAAAACCCAGCGATCGCGAAGAAAACTATGAGGTACTCCCCACCGATTTACCATCATGGTCTTGGTCCGGTTTTTGCAAAACCCAATATGCCAGCAATCCCAAATATGGCGGCATCGAACATTTCCTCAAATGTCACGGATTGATTATCAAACTATTAGATCATGCCCAAGAACTCGGCATGCTAGAAGAAGTCATCGATGATGCAGAATATTGGGAACACCGCGACCTACAAAAGCTCGCCCACTCCGTAGGACATTTTAACACCTTAGTAGCGGGAATTCTCGGCGGATTGGATCGGATGCTGACCAACGCCGGCGTGGAAATAACCAACCACGAATCCCCCATTAGCGAATATCCCAACTACGAGTATTTAGAAGCCCAAGGAGAAGCCGAATTGTCCTCCAAAAACCAGGAAGAAGAATCCTCCTAACCAGCAGTGAATAAAACGCGGTTTTGCATTCACCCGGTAGGAGGAACTTCCCCTTGTCCAAAGGCGACTTATCGTCCCTGCTGCTGGTGGTCATTTCGCGACAATTTAGGCCAAAAAATCACGCGATCGCCTGCCAAACTTTCACCATTTTATCATCGCTTCCCGTCGCCAATTGTTTACCGTCGGGACTAAACGCCACCGCAAACACATAACTGGAATGACCGCGCAACGTGGCTAACACTTCGCCGGTTTCCACAGACCACAGTTTGAGCGTTTTGTCACTACTTGCACTGGCTAAAACTTCCCCATCCGGGCTAAACGCCAGAGTTCTAATTCCATCGGTATGCCCGGTGAGGGTACGGAGAAGTTCTCCACTATTCGGGTTCCAAAGCTTCACCGTTTTGTCCAAACTGCTACTCGCTAACACCTGACCATTCGGACTAAACGTAACGCCTTCCAGGGGGTTGGCATGACCGGTTAAAGTATGGTATTCTTGACCTGTATGAGAATCCCAGAGTTTCACCGTTAAGTCCCAACTCGCACTGGCAACGGTTCGACCATCCGGGCTGAAAGCAACCGAAACGATCGGTTTAGAATGGCCTTTAAAAGTTAACCGTTTTTCCCGGTTTTCTACCTGCCAAAGTCCAATGGTTTTATCCCAACTGGCGCTGGCTAAAGTTTGACCATCGGCACTAAACGCCACCGACTCGATCGGTTTTGAATGAGCTGCAATGGAGTGGAGTTCTTCTCCCGTACTCGGGTTCCATAATTTAACCGTGCGATCGAGACTTCCACTGGCAATCAATTTGCCATCTGGACTCCATGCGATCGCATTCACAAAATCCTCATGACCAATGAGCGTTTTGCCTTCCTTCCCTTGGTGAGGGTTCCAAAGCTGAATGGTAGCGTCTAAAGAAGCACTAGCTAACGTTTGTCCGTCAGGACTAAATGCAAGGGAGACAACTGCCGCAGAATGACCGGAGAGCGTATCGTTACATTGCCAAGTCTTGTCGTATTTTACCATAAGATTAAGTTCGCGCGGCCACTGATGAAACGTTCTGTCGGGTTTCTCGGGATTGTAGTAGACCGAAGGCAAGGGTAGCCTTCAATTGCCCAGGGATTTTCCCACAACCCTGCCCCAGAAACTTTAGATCCTACCACGATCGCCTCCATCCCGAACGCGATCGCTCAGGGGCATTGCACCCAAAACCCGCGCGCCCCTCCCCCGCCAAAGAAATTGGCCCCGAGATTCCACCCGTGGAAAATCTCTTGTACACTCGATCCGAACAGACAACAATGCCTACACAAATGAATCCCTCTGCCACATTCGACTTCGAGGATGAAAAATTCCAGGCCCCCCCTTCCACGGTATTGCCCTGGTGTCAGATGCTTAACCCGAAATCGAGTCTCGACGGACTCAAACCATTCGGGTTAGCCATTAAACTAGAACAAGTCAACGCCGCTGGGTTTGTGCCCGATGAAAATTGGCAGCCCATCGAATACGAATTTAGCACCGGAGACGTGGAAAATCTACTGATTACCACCACGCCGAGATTGTCCATCGTCAGACAAGGCCCCATCTGTATTAAAGAGCGCGATACAGGCGAAGTTCTCGGGCGGTTGATGGATATGTACGATGAATTTAAAGCCAATCGTCTGAAATACAAACCCTTCACCCGCTATCTGATTTTCCTAGTCGGTCAAGACAAAAAATTCCTGCATAAATTGCCCTTGCGATTGACCTTAAGCGGGTCTGCAGGAGCAGGGTTTGGCATTGCTTATCGTTACCGAAAAGACGGTCAAATCACCGGATTTACCGCCGAATTAGAGCAAGCATACGCCGATTTTCGCAACCAACCTAACGCGCCAAAAGGACCGCTATTTCACGCTCACGGTATTTTTTGCCCCTTGTTTGAAGCCTCACAAAAAGAAGTGGAAAACAACACCGTTTGGGTCACCGATACCACCGATTACGAACATCCTACCGCCAGTACCTTACCGGATTATATGATTCCCACCAATTCCGAGGAATCCAAACTCATTTGCGAAACCTTTGAGGAATATAAAGACTTCGGTCAAGATGTTCCAACAGTGGAAACCCTGAAGATGGAAACCCCAGCAACTCCCACCAGTGGATTTGATGCCAGCGCCTATATTTATGAGGACGAATATGAGGATTATCCGGAACCTCCCTATTAAAATTGCGGGGGGCTGAAAACCATAGTAAATCCCTAGGGTGGGTTAACCCAAATTTCCCCCACAAACCGCAGTAAAACCCGTAGGTGGGCTAACCCACCTACCCCCACAAACCGCAGTATTAGGGTCAGCATTACCCAGGGTAATCCCGCTTTTACTTGACATGCTAGAGCGTCGATTCAATCGTAAATAAAGAGCATAAAAAACGTCAGGTTGCTAATCGGTTGGTCAGCAGGTCAATAGGTGGTGACAAAACTTTCTAATTGCCACTGAACTAATACCCTATTCCCCTCATCTTCGGCGGCAAAATTTTTGCCTTCATCGGTTGACAATCTAATCTGTATTGGCTACAATCAAGGAAACGGATGGGCGAGGCAGGGCGTTTATGCAATGCTTTGATTGCATAGCGGTTGTCCTGCACCGTCGA
>NZ_JAJENT010000438.1:0-338 GCF_035615515.1 Phormidium sp. CCY1219 | reverse complement strand
GTCAAGGCATGGCTAAAGGCAGGGGTAATCGATACCGGACAGCTATTCACAACGGAAGAGGGTACACCGCAAGGAGGAGTAATCAGCCCCCTATTGGCAAATATTGCCCTTCACGGCATGGAAGAAAGCATCAAATCCTTGGCTGCTAAGCTACCAGGGAAAGCCAGTCGTACAAGCAAACGCAATGCAATCTCGCTAGTTCGTTATGCAGACGACTTCGTTATCCTGCATGAAAACAAGGATGTAATTCTAAAATGTCGTGACCACATCCAGGAATGGTTGAAAGGAATAGGATTGGAACTGAAGGATACCAAAATCCACATCACCCACACTCTAGA
>NZ_JAJENT010000437.1:0-19119 GCF_035615515.1 Phormidium sp. CCY1219 | reverse complement strand
GTAGGAGTGTTTAACAATTCGGTTCTAGAGCTTGAAGCTGGCACGCACCTCTATGGAGGGGAATTTAACTCTTGCTCTGAACGTAGCCCTCGTAGGGCTTAGGCTGGTCAGCTACCTAAAGTCAGAGCCTAGAAGCCCCGTCTCTTTAGAGCGGGGTGCTGACACTCTACACCACAAATCGTAACGGGTATTGGGGTTGATTCCCATGTTAGCATATTGCGCGATCGCCTAATTCCCCGGCAAAACTCCGCCAATATTGGCTCGGGAAGTTCGATGGGTAGCGGCTGATTTAAAGGCAATTTCGGCATATTCATCCCTCAGCTTGGGCGCGATCGCCATCCAGTTTTCTCCTACTCAATGCGCGAGCAAAGCGACTCTCCCATCGCCTTCTCACTCAGAAACCCATCTCCCACGCCCTACCCCTCAAACCGCTGATTTTGCGCTTGCAATTTCTTGACGTTGCGCCGCTAACAACTCCCCAATTCCTTTTTCCGCCACATCTAAAATCCCATTCAATTGAGAGCGGCTAAAACTGCCCGATTCCGCAGTACCTTGCATCTCGATAATTTCCTTTTTCTCAGTCATTACCACATTAAAATCAATCTCGGCAGCCACATCTTCGCGATAGTTTAAATCCAGCATCGGTTCGCCTTCCAAAAGACCCACAGAAACCGCCGCCACTTGGTGACGAATGGGCGATCGCGCTAACTCTCCCGAGTGCACCAGCTTTTCCATCGCCAATGCCAAGGCTACAAACCCGCCAGTAATCGAAGTGGTGCGGGTTCCAGCATCCGCTTGCAGCACGTCAGCATCCACGATAATAGTCCGTTCTCCCAACCCCTCTAAATCCAACGACGCCCGCAAACTGCGCCCGATCAAGCGCTGAATTTCCTGGGTTCGTCCCGAGAGTTTCATCAATTCTCGCGCTTGGCGTTGCGGCGTGGCCCCCGGTAGCATTCGGTATTCCGCCGTCAACCATCCTTGGCCCGAGTCTTCTAAAAATCGCGGCACCCCAGGGTTCACCGTTACCGTACACAGCACTTGCGTATCGCCGCAGCGAGTCAGAACCGAACTCGCGGCGAAGCGCGTAAAATCTTTTTCAAAACTTATCGGACGCAGTTGAGAGGGGTTTCTTCCGTCAGGACGCTGCCACATTGTCGATTGAGAGTTGAGAGTTGTTCGTGGTGGATGAGGTCAAATTCACCCTTCCGAGGAGGGGGATTATTTATCCGCTAGGGTCTGCATGAGCTGGCTTAAAATGGCTTCATGCACTTCGTCAGGCGGGGGATCGCCATTGATGGTGAGCAAGCGATCGCCATAGTCGTAATAATCCAGCAGAGGGGTGGTGCGTTCCTCAAATAACTGGATCCGGCGGCGGATAATTTCCGGTTCGTCATCGGGACGGGATCCGTGGGCCTCGCTTTGACCCCGCAGAATCGATCGCCGCATTAATTCCTCTGACGACACCTTCAACCAAATGGCGCGATCGAGCTGTTGACCCAACTTTTCCAGCTCAAAATCCAGTTCTTCCGCCTGAAATGCCGTGCGCGGATAGCCATCGAGCAACCATCCAGACGCCGCATCAGGTTGAGTTAGCCGTTGGTGAATGAACTCGATCATGGTCGGATCCGGCACCAGTTCGCCTTTGTCCAGATAAGGCTGTGCCTGTTTGCCTAATTCGGTTTGAGCGGCGATCGCCTGGCGCAGGATTTCCCCAGTGGAAATCCAGGGAATCTCCAGATGGCTGCACAATCTTGCCGCCTGCGTTCCTTTCCCGGCCCCAGGTCCGCCTAGAATGACCAATCTCACGGCAACAAACTCCTAATTTGACCCACTCTTGACTCTATCACCCTCGCGCCCCAATCTCCCACTCGACGAGAAAATCAACTGGATCCTTTCCCAGCCCCCACCCTGGCTTCCATATCGTACATTTTGTACATATAGCGTTTTATTTCGCAACAGTTCGATAAACTACGCTAAATATTGGTAACAGTTTGTTGCCAAACCCACTACTTTTGCGTTAAGTAGATCTACCATCAGATTCATCAATCACTACAGGTTTCCCTATGATCGCACAGCTAGAAAGTCCCACTCTCGATACCCCATGTCGCCCACACTACATCGTTGAAGGGCTGATTCAAGTCTTCACCAGCACCCAGCGCAACTTTTTTACCAGCGTTATGGCGCAGGCGTTGCGAATTTCCGGACAGGGAACCCCCGTACTCGTGGTACAGTTCCTCAAAGGAGGTCTCGGACAGGGACCAGAAGCACCCGTCCAACTCGGGCAAAACTTAGATTGGATCCGTTGCGACTTGCCCCGCTGCATCGATACCCCGGAACTCGACGAAATTGAGACCACCTCCGTGCAGCAACTATGGGACTACACCCAAAAAGTTGTCTTGGAGGGCAAATACTCCCTCGTGGTCCTCGATGAATTAAGTTTAGCGATTAATTTCGGCTTAATTCCCGAATCTGAAGTCCTCGAATTTCTCGAAAAACGCCCGGTTCACGTGGATATCATCTTAACCGGTCCCCACATGCTGCCTTCGATTTTGGAAAAAGCCGACCAAATCACCGAAATTCGTCGCAGTCATCGACCGTAAAGAATTGGTCATTTGTCCTTGGTCATTGGTTATTGGTTAATGACCAATGACCAATTCTTCATTCTTCATTTTTCGCGTCGCATCTGCCTCTTTCACTAACCGAATAAACTCACTGCGATATCCGGCTAAATCTACGCCCTTCCCTGACGAAGCTCACCGCAAGGCTTCATCAAAACTGGCATTTCCCCGATGGGGCGTATTTCGCAACACCATGCCAAACTCTGCCACTGCTGCCGAAAACTGAAAATCATCCGAACCCTCTTCCCAAGGGGATTGATTCTCTACAATGGCTTTTTTTATCAATTGCGAATTGTCTTGTTTCGGGGGTTTATAGCGCAATTTTACCCGCCTTAACTCATTCCGGTCTAAACTGATAAAGAAAGACCTTTAATTGGTAGAATATCAATAATTTCTATGTCTTCTTGGATTTTTAGTGAATAATTGTGGTAATATTTTGTCACCAAATCCCAAAAAAACATAAAAAAATCCAGGCGAATCCGAAAAAGGAAAGATAGAATGGGGAAATCTGGGCAATGCGGACCTAGGTACAGAAAAGTTTACCGAATGGATTACCCTGATTCGTGATGACGAGACTCAATTTAGCTGGCTATCGAGAAACCACCCTTATTTATGCCGGGAGTCGCACCCTCGTGTATCGAGGCATTCGAGACAGCGATCGCCAACCCGTCATCCTCAAAGTTCTGCGAAACCCCCACCCCAACTTTAAAGAGCTAGTTCAGTTTCGCAACCAATATATCATCATCCGCAATCTGGACCACCCCGGGATCCTGCGCCCTTTAGCATTAGAACGCTACGAAAATGGCTACGTTTTGGTGATGCCCGATGATGGGGCGATCGCCCTATCCGACTACTGGCAGCAGTCAAACCGTTCTCTCGCCGAATTTCTTACCCTTGGCATCCAACTGGCAGAAGCACTGCATTATCTGACGCAAAAGCGCATCATCCACAAAGATATCAAACCGGCGAATCTCGTCATCCATCCCCAAACCCGCCAAGTCAAAGCGATCGACTTCAGCATCTCCAGCTTGCTGCCCAAAGAACAACAGCAACTCCTCAACCCCAACCTGTTGGAAGGAACCCTGGCTTACATTTCCCCGGAACAAACCGGGCGCATGAACCGAGGAATCGACTACCGTACCGATTTTTATTCCCTTGGCGTGACCTTTTTCGAACTGCTAACCGCAGAAGTGCCCTTTACCACCGACGATCCGATGGAGTTGGTGCATTGCCACATTGCCCAAGGGGTGCAATTTTCCAAAAATACTGAAATTCCCGAAATGCTGCAAGCGATCGTCCTTAAATTGATGGCAAAGAATGCCGAAAATCGCTATCAGAGTGCATTGGGTTTAAAACAGGATCTAGAACGCTGTCTGCAACAATTAGAAGCCACCGGAGAAATTACGCCGTTTGAGCTAGGAAAACGAGATCGATGCGATCGCTTCGTGATTCCCGAAAAACTCTACGGACGGGAAGCCGAAGTCCAAACCCTGCTAGATGCCTTCGATCGCGTCGCCAACGGTGCAACGGAGATGATGCTCGTTGCCGGATTTTCTGGGATTGGCAAAACCGCTGTGGTGAATGAAGTTCACAAACCCATTGTCAAGCAACGCGGCTACTTTATCAAGGGGAAATTCGACCAACTCAATCGCAATATTCCTTTCTCGGCTTTCGTGCAAGCTTTCCGAGATTTGATGCGGCAGTTGCTCGGTTCTTCCGATGCACAACTGGCTATTTGGAAAGCAAAAATCCTGGATGAAGTCGGAGCAAACGGCCAAGTTCTCATCGATGTAATTCCCGAGTTAGAAGCCATCATCGGGCAACAAGCCCCTGCCCCCGAACTGTCGGGCAGTGCCGCTCAAAACCGCTTTAACTTGCTCTTTGGCAAGTTCGTGCGTCTGTTTGCCAAAAAAGAACACCCCCTGGTTATTTTTTTGGATGACTTGCAGTGGGCGGATTTGGCCTCCTCGAAGCTGCTGAAGTTATTAATGGAGGAGTCAGAAGCGAGTTATTTGCTCATTTTAGGAGCCTATCGGGATAACGAGGTATTTCCCGCTCATCCGCTGATGCTGACCCTGGAAGAACTTGAGAAAAAAGGTGCAGTTGTTAATACCTTAACTCTGGGTGCTTTGAGTGAGGAGAATATTACTCGGTTGATTGCCGATACCTTGTTGTGTTCCACTGCGATCGCCGCGCCACTCTCCCGGTTGGTGTATCAAAAAACCCAGGGAAATCCCTTTTTTACCACTCAGTTCTTGCTCCGATTATATGAGGAAAGCTGCATTGCGTTTGAACCGACGGTGGGATATTGGCAATGTAACTTGGGACAAGTGCGCCAACTGGCGCTCACCACTGATGTGGTGGAATTTATGATGGCACGCCTGCAAAAACTCTCCCCCAGAACCCAAGAGGTGTTAAAACTTGCAGCTTGCATTGGCAATGAGTTTTCCCTGAAAGAATTAGCAATCGTGGCGGAAAACTCTCCAGAAGAAACCGCCGTCGATTTATGGGAAGCCTTAGCCGAGGGATTGATTTTTCCTGAGGGCGAAACCTACAAGTTTTACCTAGGAGACAATCCCGACAACTTCCAAGGGGAAACTAGCAACTCGGAGTATCGATTTCTCCACGATCGCGTCCAGCAAGCTGCTTATGCTCTAATTTCTCCAGAGCTTCAGCAGTCTACCCATCTAAAAATCGGTCGCTTGTTGGCAACTCATACGCCGCCTGGGGAACTGGAAGCCAATATTTTTAAGCTGGTTGCTCAATTCAATGCGGGACTCGAAGGTGTTAAAGAGCAAAACGAAAAAAAAGAAATCGCTCGTTATAATGCGATCGCCACTCGGAAAGCCAAAACTTCAGCCGCTTATCAAGCCGCTTGGAACTATGCCAATATTGGCCGAGAACTGCTGGGTTTGCAAGGGTGGCAAAATTCCCATTCACTGACCCTAGAACTGTCCCAAGAGTCTGCTGAATTGGCGTATCTCAACGGCGATTTTGAAGCGGTGGAAGAACTGGCAAAAATTATTCTGGCCAATACGAACAGTTCCCTAGAAGCTATCTCCATTTATCAAGTCCAGATTCAATCCTATTTTGCCCAAAATCGATTATCGGAAGGCACTCAACTGGGATTAGATGTACTCAAGTCCTTGGGAGTCCATCTCCCGGAAAACCCGACAGAAGAAGAGCTACAACAAGGTTGGTCGGAAATCAAGGGTAAGTTAGGGGAAAGCGCGATCGCAGATTTAGTCAATCTCCCGCTGATGACCGACCCCCAAGCCCAAGCGATCGTTCGGATTCTCTACAGTCTCTATGCGATTACTTATGCTTACAATATCCAGCTTTGGTTGCTTACCATTATCAAACAAGTGACTCTATCGCTGCAATACGGTCATGCACCAACATCCGCTTTTGCTTACGCCAATTACGGTCGGATCGAATGTAGCATTTTGGACGACTTGGACGCTGGCTTTCAATTCAAACAGCTCGCTCTATCGGCTTTGTCTAAACTGAATGCGAGACCGATAGAGGCGAAAACGCTCCTCATCGTTTATTTTGGCATCGAGCATTGGCGAGAAAATCTCAACCACCTTTTACCTCATCTGAAAGAAATTTATGTCAAGGCATTGGAGAGTGGCGAGCTAGAAATCGCAGGTTATGGAGCGGCATTTTACTGCTCCTACTCCTATCACGTCGGCAAAGAACTTGCAGAACTCAGTGCAGACATTTCAACCTACAGTTTGAGGTTAAAAGAAATCAAACAAACCTCTGCTTTAACCCATATCAAAATTTTTGGACAAGCCGTTGAAAACTTGCAGCAAAAAGGTGGGCAGCCTTGGAAATTAAACGGCGAAATTTATAACGAAAGCGTTTCCCATCCCATTCACCAACAAGAAAATGATATGCTAGCGTTGGGCACGTTGTATTGGATTAAGCCCACGTTAGCGTATTTGTGGGAACACAGCGATCGCGCCGCCTTGTTATTTGCCGAAGGGGAAAAGTATATAGATGTCTTAGTGGGGTATCCGCCGGAAGTATTCTACAGGTTTTTTAAGGCGTTAACCTTTCTCGATTGTTACGCAAATGCCACGGATGAGGAAAGCCGACAAGAAACACTGGCACGAGTCGCCTTCGAGGGGGACAAGCTGAAAAAATGGGCAGAGTATGGCCCGATGAATTGTCAGCATAAATCCGATCTGGTAGAAGCTGAAAAAGCACGAGTGTTCGGAGAGAAGGCGACAGCTATCGAACTTTACGATCGCGCGATCGCCGGCGCGAAAGCCAACGGCTATCTGCAAGAGGAAGCTCTCGCCAACGAACTTGCTGCCAAATTTTACCTCAATTGGGGCAAACAAAAAGTTGCCGCAGGCTATATGACGGAAGCTTACTATTGTTATGCCCGTTGGGGAAGTTTAGCCAAAACCCATCACCTCGAAGAGAAATATCCCCAACTCCTCACTTCTATCCTGCAACAATCCCGGGATCTCAATACCAGCAATCCGCGCATCTCTAGCCAAAGTTTGGGAACTGTTACTACCACCAGTGCTTTCTTCGACCTCACCGCTGCGATCGCAACGTCTCAAGCAATTTCCGAAGAAATTGAACTGGAAACCTTGCTCTCGAAATTAATGAAGATCGTCCTGGAAAATGCGGGAGCCAGCAAGGGAGTTTTAGTATTAAATAACGGCGGGGATTGGGAAGTCGCCGCCCAATGCGATCGCAGTAACTGCCATCTCTCTACGCCCTTACACAACCCATCTCACCATTTCCCAACGAGTATCATTAACACCGTCAAACAGACACAAAAAAGCCTGCTGGTCAATAATCTCGACCGAGACACAACCTTCAGCGCCGATCCATACCTGATTGAACAGCCCCCAAAAAGTCTGGTTTGCATTCCCATCCTCAACCAGGGAAAATTTATCGGCATTCTTTATCTGGAAAATCACCTCACTGTAGGGGCCTTCACGCCAGAGCGCATCGAAGTCCTCAATCTCATCACCAGCCAAGCGGCTATCTCGATCGAAAATGCTCGACTTTACCAGCGTTTAGAAGAGTACAGCCATAACCTAGAAGTCTTAGTCCAACAAAGAACCCAACAACTGCAAGACAATAACCAACAGTTGCAAAAAACCCTTCGCCAATTGCAGCAAACTCAAGCTCAGTTAATCCAAATGGAAAAGATGTCGGGTTTGGGACAAATGATGGCGGGGATTGCCCACGAAATTAATAATCCCATCAATTTTATCGCGGGGAATATCACTCACGCTCGCGAATATTTTCACGATTTACTCGACTTGCTCGCCCTCTACGAAGGAGAATCTCCTCACTCCAGTAAGACGATTCAAGACAAACAGGAAGAGATTGACCTAGAATTTTTGGGGAATGATTTGGCGAATCTGTTAAATTCCATGCAAACCGGGAGCGATCGCATTAAAAAAATTATTCTGGGTTTGCGGAATTTCTCTCGCATCCAAGAAGCGGAAAAGAAGCAAGTAGATATCCACGAAGGCTTGGAGAATACTTTCTTGGTATTGCAACATCGCCTCAAGCCTAAACGTGACTGCCCCGAAATTGCCATTGTCAAAAACTACGAGCCACTTCCCTTGGTCAACTGCTACGCCAGTCAACTCAATCAGGTATTTCTGCACGTTATTACCAATGCGATCGACGTTCTCAGTTCGCCTGATTGCAGCAAGTCTCCTGAAATTCGCATTACTACCGAAATGGGAGAGGCGCAAACGGTGAGGATTCGGATTGCCGATAATGGATGTGGAATGAGCGAAAGCCTTCGCCAGAAAATATTTGACCCCTTCTTTACCACCAAACCCGTAGGTCAAGGTACTGGACTGGGATTGTCAATTAGCTATCAAATTGTCACCGAACAACATGGCGGGCAGTTGCAGTGTATTTCTCAACCGGGAGAAGGGACGGAATTTATTATCGACATTCCAATTTAAAGCCCACCGTCGCCACCATACCGATCGCGCTTACCGCATCCCATAACCGCCCCTTTTGATTCAATCAGGATAACCTCTCATCGCGGAGTTCGTTTGCTGAAGGAATCGAAAGCGGAATGCTGCCGATTTCTCACCCATTATCGGCGAACAGGAGAAAAGTTCACTGCCATGCTAGCTTTTCTCACTGCCAAGCAGGGAATCTGGGTTATTTGAGTTGAGCATTTCGAGCAATGGAGGTAGGATTGAGCAGAAAAGTGGCTGCTTTTTCGGCGATCGCCTCCGATAGGTGAATTTGTTTGAGCGTCACCAACCCATCTTGGATAAAGGAATCTCGCACTAGAATGCTATTGCCACTGTTAAAAGTGGTTTCGTAAAACACCTCGTTAATGCCCGCAGAAATGATTAATTTCAAGCAAGACAGACAAGGTTCGAGGGTGACGTAAATGCTGGCCCCTTCGGTAGAAATGCCGTGTTTTGCCGCTTGGGCGATCGCATTGGCTTCCGCATGAACTGCCCGGGAGGGCATAGTTTTGCTCGTATCGCAACTACTCAACCCCGGATAGCAATAACCCTGCGCCGTACAATGCGCCGAACCACTCGGCGACCCATTATAACCAGTGGCTACAACTTGTTTATTTTTCACGATAACCGCACCAACGGGAAAGGCGAGACAAGTCGATCGCGTAGCCGCTAATTTCGCCAACATCAGAAAATATTCATCCCATGTTGGTCGGATTTCTTCTAGTTTCATTAATTATTATTCTGGCAATTCTTCTTTCTTAATGCTAACATTCCACTGAGGCAAAAATCCATCCGTTAGGTAGAGGATAACCGATTTGGATGAGCCTGGGTAGAACGGCTTAATTTCCACTGTTCTAAATAGGGTTGAAGCTAGTCTAAGGCATCCTTATAGTCATTAAATTGAATTTCGGCAATGACCGTTACCCAGTTGGCCGATTAACTCTCGTTCGCTTACAACTGTCATTTAAAAAATCCTCGGCGGCATTACAAATTAGGCGTTTTCTTTAAAGGTTTGTCTTGTTCGTAAAGCCTATCGTTTTTCATCAATCGAGCTACCTCTGCCTTTTGCAACTCGCTTCCCAAATACAGCGCGTGTTCCACTTGCAGCGTGGGACAATCTGCTGCGATTTGCCGAGAAAGCTGCCCCGCCGAGAAGCCGCAATAGCAATTAACCACTTCTCCAGAACCAGGGGTTGTATGTTCTACGATAATCTCGCCTTCTTTCACGCTAATCGCAAAATTACCGGACTCGTCGGCATAATCTCTTTGCTGACATATTTTAGCATATTGCGATTTAATCAGCTTATCTGCATTGTCCCAGGTATCGTCATAAATATGGGCGCTTTGACTCAGGGTCATCAACGGTCCCATCTTTAAATCGTACTCGGAACGTTTGGCGATCGCATTGCGGATATGCTGCTGCAATGCTCTCAACCCCATCGCATTAGCAGGCCAAGCGGAAAACATATCGTTACTTCTAAAAACTGCCGTCAGGGATAACTCATTTTCCACTACCCGCACCCAAATATGATTTAAGCACGGACTGCCTCCCATGTCGTGGTCGCGCACATCCCAAAGGGACATTACGCCACTAGCCGCATCAATTTCTCCGATGAGTTTTTCTATGACTTGCTCAACCTGGTCTTTCCCAAACCAGCTTCGTAAGCGCTGGCCGTAGGTATATTTTACGCCTTCTGCGTAGGGAGCATCATCTAATATTTGGGAAACGTATTCTTTCAGGAACTCGCGGTCGATGGGTAAATAATTCGGGTCGGGAAAATAAAACTCGGGGGGTTCGTCGGTTACTACCGCCATCAGGTCGATTAATTCTTGCCATTTGCCATCGTAACCGGTAGGCCGAATAGTGCCGGTGGTTTTGATGCGATGAATGATTTTCACCCAGGTTTCGGCAATCGTTTTGCCTTCGATTCGATGACCATAACGAGGTCCAGGCAATACCGTAGGTGTGACTGTGGCCATTGGAAATTCTAACGGTTTGCTCCAAGGTTCTGCTGGTTTTGACGCAAAATTCTTCGCCTCAGATATCGCTTCAGCGATGTTTGAGGCTTCTTTCCATTTAATGGCACTACGCAATTGTTCTAAAACCTGAACCGGAATCTCGATATCTATATAACCGGGGATGGGAGAATTTATCGTCCAACAATCCCGCCCGGTATCGGTTTTTCCTTTGGTAAATCCATTGCGGAAAAAGTCGATAAGGCACTGACAACCGCCAGCGTTGCGGTCTTCTTTGGTAGCGTTGAGTGCGACGAGATAGCGGACGTGGGGATTGGCTAATAGATTGCGGATAAGCAAGCTGATGCCGCGTGTGGGGGAGTACAGTTGACCGATGACAGCATATTCGTGGGGGTCTAACTGTTTGGCGATCGCCTGTTTCACTGTCCATCCGGTAATCATGGCGGTTTGACCTCGACCACAAATTAACTGGTTAGGCTTATAAAGGGCATTGTACTCAAATTTTTTGGCCTTACCGATTGCTGTCATGGTGTTTGACAAAACAAAAATAACTCCTAAACTACCATACCATTCAGAGGCAAGTAGAAACGCGATGCATCGCCTCTTTACCTCGAATCCAGATTAGAGATTCTCGATCGCCCGGGCAAACTTCTCCACCCTTTCCGGTTCCTGTCTCGATGCCAAGACCAAATAATGCACCGAAACCATCCCTAACTCCGCCGACAAACTGCATTTGCGCGGATCGGCAACTTTCCAATCCCCTTGCACAAATATCTCTTCGAGTTCCTTGTACTTCTCCTGTATCGCCTCAAAACAGGCCCGGTAACTGGATATCTCCTGCAATTGGGGCGCGGATTCATAGCAGCGAATCAGGATTTTTGCCACGGGGTCGAACCCCTCATTGTGCCAGTAATTTTCTAGCGGTTCGACAGGGGGATATTGACGGACAAATTCCTCAAACATCGCCGGATAATGTTCCGCAAGGTAAGTTAAATACTTGGTGGAATAAACCGCTAAATCGGCAAATGTATCGAGAATCGATTCATCGGCGGTGGGTTTTACGTTTTCGGTAAAAATCGTTTCCAAGCGGTCGTATTTTCGCGAAATGCCGGCAAATACCCCTAATGCTTCGCCGTGCTTTTTCCAGCTATTTTTGTAAACGAGGGTTTTCTTGTAGTGCAGGATGCTGAGAACCTGGTAAATCTCGGAAAATGAATATGCATGAGCGGATTTTTTCTCGCCCCACAGGTTGTCAAAGTATTCGCTTTCTTTCTCCGACAAGGTGATAAAATCGCGGCGATTGAATTCTTCGGCAAAATAGGCGATCGCCGCCACTTTTAAATCACTGTTTGGCCACTTTTCTATCCGCTTGGCAATCTCTTCTACCGATTCTCCATGCCGATAGCGATTGTAAACATAAAGCAATTGCAAGCTGGTTTTAATAAATTCATCTGCCAAGCAATCGATAGCCGTTTCTAGCCCATTTTCTCCTTGACGCATCCCCGATTCTATTTCGATCCAGCGCCACATCATTTGGTCAAAGGCTGACCGAGAAGCGCTCAACTCGGCAGGGGCAATGCCAAACTGATAAAGCGTTTTTTCTGGGGTATTTTTCAGCAGGCTTTTCCCCATTCTTAACTCGGTTGACGCTGCCTGAAATGCGGCGATAAAATAGGAACATTCGCCGAGTTTGGTATTCGTCCACCGGGCGATAATTTCTTGTAAAACGCTCCATTTAAACGTTTCAAATTCGGCAAAATCAGATAGAATTTGAGCGGCGGGTAAGATGACGTTGAGATGGAGTTTGCCCGCGCGAGTCAGAAAGTGCAAGCAGGTGTGGGTGGCGCAATTGCGATCGCCAAGGGTTAAAATCGCCGTACCGTTATTGGGGGATGCTTGCAGGGTTTGGGCAATGTCTTGTAGTGGATCGCCCCCAAGGGATTGTCTGAGGGTTTTGGAAGCTGCATATCTCCCTTGCAGGGTTTGCGAGTTGGGGGGATTTCCGGGGAGATAATGAGACAAACCGGGCGGGTCAATATGGCCGGCGATCGCCGATAAGGTGGCGAACAGGCAAGCGAAGATATTATAATTTTGTCGGGGATAAATAATCACCCGTTCGCGAGGCGCGTTAATCCGGATAAGGCGCGATCGCAGCTCTTTGACTTCGCCTTCTCCCCCGGAAAAAACATCCCCCTCCTGCAAAATCTGCCGCAGTTCTCCTCGAACTGCATCCATCACATTTCCATACATTTAGCGTCACTCCCGCCGAAAAAACTACCCGTTCGATTGTGGCTGTTCCGTCACCCAAAGGCAAGGGAACAAAAGGAGAGGTTTGGGCGCGCCCTTCGAGTCTCCCTCGAACCCACTCCCACCTTTATCCTCAACCCTCAAGCAAAACACAAATAGAGGCAAAAGTCAAGAAATTTTGACCCTTGCCCCTAAACCACAGAGATGAAATTGACCCTTTACGGCTCCTTCTTTGCGGGTTCGTGTTCCACAACAAACACATTCGCGTAGAGATTGGCAATAATTTGCTTTCCTTGCTGAGTTAATTCTAAATAACCCAAAGCATCCTGGATATATTGATAAACCACACCCCAATAAAACTGCGGGTAATTTTTGCGTAAATCCCCCGGATCTTTATAGCCGACCTTTTGATTAAAACCCGTTTCTTCAAACTCATAAAATAACCCCGCTACTTTCTTTAAATAGCGGGGATCGCTGAGTTGACCGATCAGATCGGCGGCGCGCACCAAACCGGGATAATTGATGGTATCTTGATGATCGGCGGCAGCGGGAACCGGGAACCGAGTTAGCTCGATATTTTGCTTGATTTCCTCGGCATTAATCAATTTGTGACCGCCAAAGCGTTCTTCAATAAATAGTTTGCCGCGATCGACGTGATAGGGCGTCAAACTGGCATCGGTCAAACCGGGACGCACAGACACCATCGTTCCATCAATTCCCGTGGCATACCATCCATCGCGGTCCTGGCGGCACACGCCTTTAACGTAGCCAATATCGTGGCACAATAATGAAATGGTGAAATGCAACCAATCTTCGCAGGAAACGCCGCCCTCGCGGATGTGTTTTCCCCGCAAAATTTCTTGCCCCACTAGGGTGACTAATATCGTATGCTCGACATTATGGTAAAGGGCGTCGCTGTTGGCAATATTTTCTAATGCCATACCTCCCGCCCAGGCTAGGATATCTGCGTAATCGGGCTTGAGTCCCCCGTACATGCGGTGGTACCCTGACCGCAGTTTTTCAACGAAGTCGGAAATCAGCAGTTGAGTGATACTGTACATATCTGGTTGTCTCGCGGTGTAAGCAGGCTGTATCCGTGGGATGTCAACAAGCAAGTGAAGCGCCGTGAAATCGGTGCTTGGCTGGCGGGTCGGGTTCCTCCAGGATAGCCGTAGGTTTGGTAAACCAGGGCTAGTCATAGCTGTAGAGTTTCCGGACTCTACCTGAAACTCGAGGGGGTTCCCTTGCTCTCCCTAATGGGCGATCGACCCTTATTATTTATGATAATTACCTCAATCGCAAACGAATCATAGCCGATCGCCTGCATGTTAGGGTTTAGTGAAAATAGAGGGTTCATTTTGCGGCGATCGCTTCCCCACCCCACTAAGCTAACCCTGACCTTACCCCCGGGTTCTTTTTTCCCCTCCACCTCCCCTGTTAAAATCAACTCATCCCCAAGACAGTCCACAAGCGGAGGTAAAGCATTGGCAGCGCTGGTTTCATTGTTAATTGTGATGAGTTTATCTCTACTGATTAACCGCATTGCCACTGTTGCCCTGACTCTGACCGGTTTATCCCGCGAATCGGCAAGATTCCAGGCGCGTTCTGCATTTACCGGTGCCGGTTTTACCACCGATGAAGCCGAAAACATCGTCACTCACCCGGTCCGACGCCGAATCGTCATGTTTTTGATGCTGCTAGGCAATGTGGGAATTGTCACCACGATTTCATCCCTGATGCTGACATTTGTGAACACTGTCGGTCCGAGTCAGTGGTTGTTTCGCTTCCTGATACTGAGCATCGGGCTGTTTGGCTTGTGGTGCATCGCTACCAGTGAATGGGTGGACCGCTATCTGTCTCGGGTGATTCATTGGGCACTACAGCGCTGGACTCGCCTTGAGGTGCGCGATTATGCCAGTTTGCTACATCTGTGTGGCGAGTACACGGTAACGCAATTGACCGTAAAACCGCAAGATTGGTTGGCTTCTCGGCGTTTGGATGAGTTGAATCTGGATAAGGAAGGAATCACGGTTCTCGGAATTCATCGCCACAACGATCGCTATGTGGGCGCACCAAAAGCAGATACCTGCATCCGTCCTCACGATACTCTGATTTTGTACGGTCGCTTACCCTTGCTCGCTGATTTGGACGAACGCTGTGCTGATTGGGAGGGGGAACAGTCTCATCGCAGAGCAATGGCAGATCAAGAACGGGTCATTGCCCAACAGGATCGCGAAGAAGCTGAAGATCCCTCCTCGAGGAATTGAGAATTCTCAATTCTCAATTCTCAATTCTTCCCGGGCGGATTCGATCGCTTTTGCGGAAAAACCGAGTTGCTGCAACAGATGACGCGCCTGGGTCTCAGTGAGGGTGGGAGGGGGCGACTCCTTTTGAGAAATTGCCGCGATCCACTGCTGAAACTGCGTTGCTGAGAGCTTCTGTGCGTCTGGAGCCTCGATCGCCCTGGCGTCTCCTCGATCCTCCCGCGTGACCACCCCGGCGATAAATGCCCCCAAAACCATCCCGGTCCACAACCCCGACACACTACCCGTGGTGCCTTTCCACAACGCCCCAGGCGCTTGTCGGGCTTGGCAAAAGGTATTTAACCACCCTTCGGGTTGATTTCGGCATTGATGGGTATGCGCCACCCAATTAATTTGCCACCCCACCACCGAACCCACTAATCCAGAAGCCAGGGCGATAAAGGTGCAAGTTAACATCCGCGTCTTAGACATAGAATAAGTCAGAATTGCGAATTGAGCAATTTTGAATTAAGAATTAAAACTGAAGAATTTACAGCCAACGACCAATGACCAATAACCCATGACCCATGACCAATAACAAATGACCCATGACCGAATTGAGGGAGCGATCGCTCCCTCAATACCTGCATCAACCGGTATTTCGCATGCCGGCGGCGATCCCGTTAATGGTTAACAAAGCGCCGCGTAGCAATTCGCCCTTGCTGTAACGGGAGTGAATCGTGCCAGAAGCGGAATAATTTTGATGTTCCCGCAGGCGTTTGAGCAGAGAGACCTGCAACAAACCGAGAGGAATAATCGTAGCATTGCGAAGCTGAACCGATCGCTGTAGGTCCGGGTCGCCATCTAACAGACGTTGGTGTTCGGTAATGTTGAGAACCAACTCCCGGGTGAGATTGAATTCAGTGGTAATTTGCTCGAACAGAGCTTGAAAGCGATCGCGGTTTTCCGGTTGAGTTAGTTCGCGCACGTAGTGGTGAGCGATTTCCAAATCCACCTTAGAAAGCGTCATTTCCACCTTCGAGATCGCCATGCGGAAAAACGGCCATTTGAGGTAGAAATACCGCAGCAGCTTGAGATGTTCCTCCGGTTCTTGTTGCAAAAACTCTTGCAGGGCGGTACCGACGCCGTACCAGGCGGGCAACAGGAAGCGAGATTGGGTCCAGCTAAACACCCAAGGAATAGCGCGCAGAGAGCCTAAATCTCGCTTGCCAGTTTTGCGCCTTGCGGGGCGCGAAGAGATTTGCAGCTTGCTGATTTCATCGATGGGAGTGACTTCGTGGAAGAAGTCGATAAAATCGGGTTGTTCGTAGATCAAGGCGCGGTAATGGGCGCGCGAGGCTGTAGAAAGCTCCTCCATGATTTCGTTCCAGGCTTCGATATCGTCAAAGCCGGATCCGAGCAAACTGCTTTGCACCACAGCGGTGGCGATGGTTTCCAAATTATAGAGCGCCAACTCAGGCAAGGTGTACTTACTGGCGAGCACTTCTCCTTGTTCGGTAATTTTAATCCGCCCGTTGATACTGCGCGTCGGCTGAGCCAGAATGGCTTCATAAGCCGGACCGCCGCCACGGCCCACGGATCCGCCGCGTCCGTGAAAGATTCTCACGACGATATCATAAGGTTCTGCGAGGCGCTGGAGTGCTTTTTGCGCCTTGTGAATTTCCCAGTTACTGCTGAGGAACCCAGAATCCTTATTGCTATCGGAATAGCCCAACATCACTTCTTGCAATTTCGGGGGGTGGATGCGGGATTTGAGATTAGAGATATTGGGGGAAGACGCTTCCTTGCTGGATGCGGGGGTTTCGTTCGCGTAGCCACCCGCCAGCAGGGCGCGATAGAGGGGCAACTCAAACAGTTGCTGCATCACCGAGGGTGCGCGCTTCAGGTCTTCCACGGTTTCAAACAAGGGAACCACATAAACGGTGCTGATGCCCGTGGCGGGGTCATAGAGACCCGCTTCTTTAGCCAGCAGGAACACTTCTAGCAAGTCGCTGACTTCGTGGCTCATGCTGATGATGTAGGTTTGGCAGATTTCCAGGCCAAATTCTGCCTGCAATGCCCGCAGCATCTGGAAGGTTTGAAAGATTTCGCAGGTTTTTTCCGAGAAGGGGAGTTCTACGGGAATTAACGGGCGGCGGGTTTGCAGTTCTTGCAGCAGCCACTCGGTGCGCTCGCTTTCCGAGAGTTCGTTGTAGGATTTGGGGAGAATTTGCAGGTATTCGACGATTTCGTTGATGGTGTCGCTGTGGTGGGAGGATTCTTGACGCAGATCCAGATGGGCGAGGGTGAAGCCATAAATCTCCACTTGGCAGATCAGGGTGTCGAGGTCGCTACAGCTTAACCCGGTGGCGGCGAGGTTGCGTTGAATTAGGCGCAACTCGGCGAGAAATTCGTCTCCGGAGTTGTAGATGGGAGCGTTGCTCAGATCGCTGAGGTGGCGATTCCAGTCGGAGTCTTGGTAAAGACGGTGATTGCGATCGCAGGTGTTTTCCAGCCGATGCAGGATGTAGGCGAGTTTTAAGCGATAGGGTTCTTGACGATAGCGAATGGCCAGATTTTCGTAAATCTCGGGCATTTGCAAGCGGTCTTGTTCCAGAGATTCGAGCAATTCTGGCAAGACTTCACTCCAGTGCAGGGACAGGGAGAGCAATTGGGTCAGATGCTGTACGGAGTTAATGTATTTGTCTAAGATTAACTGGCGCTGGTAGCAGGCAGTTTTCCAGGTGACTCCGGGGGTGCAATAGGGGTTTCCGTCGCGATCGGCTCCTACCCAGGAGCCAAATTTGCAGAAGTTATTGCGCGGCGGTTGCAGGTAGGGAAATGAAGTTTGCAAAGAGCGTTTCAGCCTTTGGTGCAGTTGGGGTACCGCATCGAAGAGCACTTCTTTGAAGTAGTGCAAGGTATAGTCCACTTCGTCGAGCACCGTGGGTTTGAATTGATGCAGTTCGTCGGTGCGCCACCACAGGCGAATTTCTTCGGTTAGCTGTTCGAGGAGGGATTGCGCTTCCCAGGACATCTGTGCGGTGTCTTCTGGGAGGGTTTCTTCTACCAGGTCGAGTTGTTGCAGGATTTTGGCAATCCGCCGTTGCTTGGTTCGCAGGGTATGACGGACGATTTCCGTGGGGTGGGCGGTAAAGACCAAGCGAATATCCAGATGCTCCATGAGTCTCTGGATATGCTGTGGCGGAACGTTTAATTGTTTTAATTTGGGAAATAATGCGGTGAAATTGGCTAAATCTCGTCGTCGCACGATGGAGGAATCAGAAGAATAGACGAGGGAGTCTTGGCTGAGTGCATTCGCCGTTACCCCTCCGCTTTTGAGCCGATCGCGCTGTTCGTAGTGCTGTTCGACTATGTTGATCAGTTGGAAGTACAGCGCAAATGCCCGGGTGGCTCGAATCGCATCGTTGAGATCGAGCTGCTCGACGAGCTTGAGCACCGGTGATTGAGCAAAGTTCGGCGCTTGTCCCTCTTCAGAATACATCGATCTCAGTTGCCCCAGTAAATCTACCAGGTCTTGTCCGCATTCTGTCTTCAGCACCGACTCCCATAAGTCTTCCACCACTTTGAGGCGATGACGCAGAAATAAGTTGGATGAAGTGACTGTAATGACAGTGTTAGAAGGTTCCAGTTGCAAAGTCATAATCCTTATGCCAGCTAAGCGAGGAGTTTAGATAATTTTACGCGCCATCTCGCGATTGTTTTCAAATAGTCTTTCCCCAGCTCGGCATCGCCTCGTCTGGGTTGGCGCTACTGTGCGATCGCGGATGACTGTAGGTTTGTTCACCCATTACTTTACAGGTTTGTTTTGTTTTTGTCGCCCCACTCATCCCGGTTGGCAGCGCGATCGCTGTCCAACCCCAAAACTTATCAAAATCTTACACTTGACAAACCCGTTATTTAGCCGTTATTATAATAGATTAATCCCCGCAATTATCAGATTGGGTTATCACAATAGTTAAACTAAGCAATTCCGTCACCAGAACTACTCGTCTTCAAAACCGGACTTGAGACTTTCACCTCATCCGGGGA
>NZ_JAJENT010000436.1:0-1813 GCF_035615515.1 Phormidium sp. CCY1219 | reverse complement strand
CTTCATGGGGTGGGCTTTCACCACCATCGACATTCAGTTGTCAAGGTTCTTCCCAGTTTTCCATCGGATTGTAAAGACTTTTGTAAAGAATTGTGAAATTCTCTTAGCCTTCAGTTTTCCGAGGTTTTCGATGGGCTTTTTTGTATCGGTTTATACCGTTTTATTTCGGCCAACCATCAGACTTACCATCCTCTGGGGGGTTCAGCCTTTAGGGGCTGTGTTCCTTGCCCCGCTTACGTTTCCGGAATTTACCATCCACTTTTGCGGGAACGAATCGCACCCGTTATGCACCATTATAAATCATTTTCATGCTATAACACTATATAGTTATTTAAAAAATTCTAAAGCTTATGTGGTGTCGCATCCGACAAATCTTCTCAAAGCTCCTGTTACTGGGCGCTCTGGTGCTTTTGCTGTTCGCCGGAATCTCCTACTTCGCTGCCCCACCGGCGGCGGCGTCAATCCGCCAAACTCAAGAAGCACCGGGTCAAACCCTTTATCAATCTCGTCATAGTCTGCGAGACCGCGCCGGTCATTCTTGGCAGTTAATCCTTTTCAAACGAGTCAAATCCGGTGAAGTCGCCAGCGTCAATCTCCGACTGGTGGGATTCCCCGGGATGGCTGAAGTCGCTCATCCTCAACCCCTACAGATTAATACCGACCAAGGTAAAGTCTTCAGCGCGCCGGATCTGTTCGCAGAGGAGTCCCCCGCTCCTAATGTGGGCCAGTACGACCTCAAAGGAGTATTGCTCCAACTTCCCACCACTCAACCCGCGATTCTCTCGGTTCCCCTGGTGGGCGATCGCTCCCTGGATTTACCCGTTCCCCCTCCGGTCCTCCTGGAATGGCAAACCGTGGCCAATAGCTAAATACCGTGGTTCCCTCCCTTGCGTTTAGGCGATCGCCCCGCTATGAAAGCACTCCGCGGGCGATCGCATCCTTTTGTCCATCTTCTTTCACCCCCCACCCCTTTGAACTCACCCAAACGGAGGAATCCAAGGGACGGTTTTTTCTCCCAGATGAATTAATCTCATAGAACTACTCCTAAAAGTAGATTTTTGCCACCGTTTATCCCCTCCTCCCCCTGTGCATTCTCAACTATAAAATTAATCTAAACGTCCATCGCCCATCTGCTCGGATTTGCTAGAATTAAACACTATGGTGCGAATCGTTCCCGCCAAAGTCAAGGCTGAAATGCCGAAAACGTAAGCGGGGCAACGAACCTAATGCTTAAAGCCAAGGAACCTTGACAACTGTCATCTGGTTGCTAAGGAGGAGGGAAGCGGCCTAGACCGTTACCAAATCTGAGGTCAGCAGGCTCCAGGTCAGAGGAATTTAACAATTCTCGAGAGCAACGGCGTTAGCCACCCCCACTTGCAGGAGTCACGACCCTGTGGGTGAAGCGGGGAACGGAAGGCTACCAGGGTAAGCCAATACCCGATGGAACCGACCACTGCCAAATGCTATCGTCTAGTAACAGCAAATCATCGTCTTGAACCCTCGTAATAATTCAAGCGGCGAAAGTGTGCTGACACGCTGCGCCCAAAATGGGCAAAGGGAAAGGTCAGGGGGTCTACTAACGACTGACACAGACTTGCAAAAGTACCTCGGGGGACAGATGGAGGCGTCGGCATAACACCCCAGATGATTGAACGAGATAACCCGACTAGGACTCTCAGTCAAAAGGTCGATAAAACTGAGTAGTGATAAGTGTAAGCGCAAGTCCTAGACGGGAAGAGATTGAGGAGGAAGCTTTCTGCCTACCTGTAATGGGTATGGATAAGCTGACGGACTCAGGCCAACCAAACTGTAA
>NZ_JAJENT010000435.1:0-556 GCF_035615515.1 Phormidium sp. CCY1219 | reverse complement strand
TGGGGGACTCAGCAACCCAAGCCGATTGGCAGTTAGTGGCCAAGACCTATGGCGCTTCCTCAGAAGACCTCGCCACCTTGCAAGCGGAAGCGGCGCGTTTAGCCCACCAAGGGGAAAGCCCCGCAGTCCTCACCAACCACCTCCTCGAGGCGGTTCGCCACCTCACCGACTGGGACGCCGAAAAGTTGCTGGATCCTGCGAAACAACCAGCCCGCCGGACCAAACCCAACTCCGCCGCACCGGAAGACCCCCTAGAGCCGTCCCAACAGTTGCGCGCCGGAGTCCATTATCTCCCCCGGGAAGATGCGAAAGAGGGGAAAATTATCCCGCAGCAGGGCCACTTGGACAACGCCTTGCGCCAGCAGAACTTCACCCCCGCAGTAGTCTCGCAATCCGACCGGGTGGCGGAGTTAGAAAAGCAGGTGCGCGACCTGAGCGCCCAACTGAAAGAAGCGGATAAAGCGGCGGCACTGATTCGCGGATTGCAAGCCGATCGCGATCGCCTCGAACGGGAAAACCGGCAACTGCAACAACTCCTGCAAGAAAATACCGATAA
>NZ_JAJENT010000434.1:0-39069 GCF_035615515.1 Phormidium sp. CCY1219 | reverse complement strand
ACGGGGGATAAATCCCCCGTATAACAGCTCAAGTCGGTTGAAACCGACTAAAATATTTGTCCTGTAAAGCTTTCAGTCGGTTTATAACCGACTTTAACTATAAGGCGGGGACTTAAGTCCCCGCCGGGTGATGCAACCGATGTAACATGTCATTTCCTTAGTTTACCCCCCGATCCGGCGTGAGTTTAAACCCATCCTCGAACTGCGCCCAGCGATCGGGCGGCAGATTGCTTGACTGTTCGGGGTTGGGTTTGGGAATATTAGACAATGGAATCGGTGGAATTTTGAGATAACCACAGATTAGCTTACAGAATAACTAGAGGTTTGCTTGTGTTTAAAAAACTGCAGCGAAAAATACATTCTTACTTGATAAATTGGCAGAAGTCATATTTAGCACAGACCCCACCCGAAGAAGTCTTGCATCAATTAAAGCGCTTCTCGTTTAGCCCTTTTCGCTATGCCGCCAGTTTGAACAATTTGGCGCTATTGTACGACGAAATGGGGCGGTATGCCGATGCCGAACCGCTTTTCCTGCAAGCGAAAGAGATTCGCAAAGTACAGTTGGGGGAGAATCATCCCCACTATGCTACCAGTTTGAACAATTTGGCGGGATTGATGGCGGCAACCGATTGCCCTCACGAAGCATTCCAACTCATGCAGGAAGCCGCACAAATCAAAACCCGGATTATCGGCGAAATCTTATCCATTAGCAGTGACAGGCAACGCCTGGAATATATGCAGCAAAACCAAAGTGACTTGTACGTTTTTCTCTCTCTCGTCACGCAATACTTGCCGCAGGATGCAGCAGGGAAACGGGCGGGGTTGGATTTGGTGTTGCGGCGCAAGGGGTTGGCGACAGAAGCGGGGATTGTGCTGCGAACTTCGATTTATGGGGGACGTTACCCTCACCTCAAGCCAGAATTCGAGAAATTGCGGCAATTGACTCAGCAAAGAGCCTATTATACTTGGCAGGTGCCGACGCAATGGGAAGGGTTGCCGGCGTATCGGGAACAATTGGCCCAGTTGACCCGGGAACAAGAGGAAGTCGAACGATCGCTCAGTCGCCAAATTCCGGAAATGAACCTGCAAGTGCAATTAAACAATGCCAGTCGCCACGCCATTGCAGATATTCTCCCCGAAGGCTCAACTCTGGTGGAGTTCGCGCGATTTCAGGTATATAATTTCAAAGCAGTGAAAGCGAATGGCGATGCAGAATGGTTGCCGGCGCGGTATCTGGCGTTTGTGTTGTCTGCGGGGGATGCGGAAGGGGTGGAAATGGTGGATTTAGGAGAGGCGGAGGATATCGATCGCCTGTGTCGGAGGTTCCGCAAGTCGGTTTCGGGAGAGGGCGATCGCGCGTTGGACTTGGGGGAAATTGAGGAGGAAACCCCGGTGGGGACAAGGCAATTGCCTCACATACCGGAAACCTTCACCACACCGGAAGGGCAAGCGTTGTATCGAAAACTCATCCACCCGCTCAAGCCATATCTACAACCGCAGCAGACGCTTTATATCGCCCCGGATGGGGAACTGGCAACCCTGCCATTTGGGATTTTGTCGGCAGAGGGTACGGCATATTTGATGGCAGAATACGCTTTGCGTTACCTGAGTGGGGGACGGGATTTGCTGCGTTTCAATTTCCCGATTCCGGTGAACCATACCGCACCTTTGGCGATCGCGAATCCGGATTATAATTTGCGGGTGGAAACTGGGGAAACTCCCCCATCCGGTCAGAGTGAGAATTTCGCCACCCAGACCCCTGGGGCGGGGGGTCGGGATATGCGATCGCTCTCGGAAGAATTACAGCGCCACAAGCAAGGCGATCGGTTCAAACCCCTGCCGGGGACGAAAATTGAGGCAGAGAACATTGCCCAGCTATTGGATGTGCCGATACATACGGAGGCGCAGGCGGTGAAGTCTTTGCTCTCGCAGTGTCACTCGCCGAAAATCGTTCATATCGCCACTCACGGCTATTTTCTGGAAAATGTTCGCCTCCCTCTGCCCTCATTTCCCATGAGTCCATCGCCAATGGATTTCGCCGGCTTGCAGGATCCGATGACGCGATCGGGGTTGGCGTTTGCCGGGGCGAATACGGCATTGCAAGCGGGGGAGTTGCCTGCGGAGGCTGAGGATGCCCTACTCACAGCACAAGGTGCGCTAACCTTGGATTTGACCGGGACGCAGTTGGTGGTGTTGTCCGCTTGCGATACGGCGTTGGGAGATTTGGCGATTGGGGAAGGGGTTCTCGGTTTGCGGCGATCGCTCATCCTGGCAGGTGCGGAAACTGTGGTGATGAGTCTGTGGAAAGTTCCCGATGTCCCTACGGCGATTTTGATGAAGCGGTTTTATCAAAATGTGCTAGACCGGGGAATGCCGCGCACCAAGGCTCTAGAAGAAGCCCAGGCACACTTAAAATATATAACAGTGGCAGAACTGCGCCAGCACTGGTTAACCGAGGCGGCGATCGCGGCAGTGGAGCGCGTCAGTTATCCCAGTGCCCAATTATTGTGCGAATTGCGCCAAAAACCAGACCGCGATCGGCCTTTTCTCCATCCACAATATTGGGCGGCATTTGTCTCCATCGGCAACCCAGGGGCGATGCATTCAGCAGTGGGAAATTAATCTATCACATTGTTATATTACATCAACCTGGCGGATTGAAATTTACCGCTTTTGTGATTTTAGCTCGCTGCCAATTTTTTCAGCACAGGACTATGCCTTAACCCTAGGGGAGATTCGGATTTTAATTATTTAAAAATGATAAAGCGGTAGATCGGGTGGCGCATTCCCCCCTGGTGGGAACGAGTGAAACCAAACCCTGTAAATTATTTTGCATCAGTGCTTATGATATCAACTCGGGACGAATAGGTAAAAAAAATTAGTCCCCTTCAATCGCCCGGGTTTTATCTTCCCCTTTTTCGCCATTTCCCCTACCCTGGGTCACCGGTTCCCTGGGTTGGGGTGGGGGGCGCAGTGGAGTCCCGAAAGGTTGGCCGATGCACAAAAAGGCAAAAAAAGCAAGCGAAAATTGCCGATTTTAGCAATTCTTCAAAAATCAAGGCAAAAACCGGGAATCTCGCCGCTGGTGGGTAAAAGGGGAAAGATGAAGTGGCAAAATGGTTAGCTAGACTACACCTATAAACCCGCATTGTAACGATTCTGAGGCAAACTAAGGGAAGTGATATGGGCAAAAACCGACGTCAAGCGGGTGGCATCAATCAATGCAGGAAGAATTTATGGAGAATACCCAGTTGCCCTCTCTGGTGAGAAGGGTGTTTCAATACAGGGACTTGGAAACCGAATCCACCGAAGCGGAGTATGAGGCGTGGCGATCGCGCTTCATGCGAAAGCGCCTGCGTTTGGGATTGTGGATTGCCCTGGTTGCCTTTTTCTCATCCACCCTTTTGCAACTGGGCAACCTACTGTTTCAAACCCACGAGTTTAGACCCGACTGGGTGCGATCGCAGGTGGCGATCGAAATCAGTTTGCTGGTCTTTTTGCTGCTACAGCGCAGTTCTTTTGGTCGTCGCTACCCCAGTGCCATTTTCCTGGGATTTTACTGGTCCGTCACCATTATCCCCCAAATTCCCTACACTTTAACCGGTAGTGCCGAACCCGATATTCTCGTTTGGACGTTAATGTTTTTCGGACAAGCTACCCTGATTCCGGTTCGCTGGTCTCTCCACCTGATTTCCCAACTCGGCGTTTTTGCCTACTATCTCGGTCTCAATACCGCCGTGGGCGTTCAATTGTCCACCCCCGCCGATTGGATGAGTCCGGCAGTTTTAGCCTTATATTTCTTCTGGGTTTGTTTTGTCGGCGATTTGTCGGTTTATCTGTACGAAAGCTTACAAAAAGCCGAATTTAAAGCCCGTCGCAATTTAGAAGAAGCCTACCACAAACTCGAAGCCGAACAAAAACTCTCCGAGAGTTTGTTGCTTAATATTTTGCCGCAATCGATTGTGGAACGGTTGAAATCAGAACCGAAAACTCTGGCGGATAGTTTTACCGATGTGACCGTGTTGTTTGCCGATATTGTCGGGTTTACGGAACTTTCTTCGCGCATCTCGCCGCCGGAATTAGTGGAATTGCTCAATCAGATTTTTTCCGAGTTCGATCGCTTGGCGGATTTGCATGATTTAGAAAAAATCAAAACCATTGGCGATGCATATATGGTGGTAGCGGGACTACCAGAAGATCGGGAAGACCACGTCCAAGCGATCGCGAATATGGCTTTAGATATGCAACAAGCGATCGCCAGCTTCAACGCCAACACGCAACAAAATTTTAGCATCCGCACCGGCATCGCCACCGGTCCGGTGGTGGCGGGAGTAATCGGCATCAGAAAGTTTATTTACGACCTGTGGGGAGACACGGTAAACCTCGCCAGTCGCATGGAATCCCACGGCATCCCCGGGGCCATCCAAGTCACCGAAGACACCTACAATCGACTGAAAAACGAGTATTTATTTCAAGAACGAGGGCTAGTTAAAGTTAAAGGAAAAGGAGAAATGAAAACCTATTTACTAACGGGCAGAAAAGTGGAGAATTAAGCCAATCAAACTCAAGAATTTCAATCATCTGTGTTTCTTTCACATTGATGTATGATTCCGGCAGCATAATACATAATTTTGGAGCGGTATAAGCGAGACAACCGAACGAAATAGTCCGCGCAGGCGGACTATAGCGCTGTCGCCCCACGCTAAAGTCTGTGACTCGGCGCGATTTCAATTCCCCGCTTTAATCCCCCACTTTCCGAGCCAAATTTGCCACCACGGAAACCAACTGCTGAGGTTGGATGGGTTTGGGCACATGCAGTTGATAGCCGGCGGAAAGCGCGCGGATGCGGTCTTCTTCGCGGGCGTAGGCAGTGAGAGCGGCGGCGGGAATGTCGCCACCTTGCTGCGGGGACAGCGCTCTCACGCGCCGGATGAGGGTATAACCATCTTCTCCCGGCATTCCGATATCGCCGATCGGCACCGTAGGTTGCAGTTGCGCTAACAGAGCGATCGCTTCCGGGGTAGAGGAGGCGGCGGTCACTTGTGCGCCATATTCTTCCAGTGCGGCAACCAGGAAATCCCGGGCATCGGGTTCATCATCGACGATTAGCACCTTAATCCCGGATAGAGCCTCGGATCCATCCCCCGGGTCAGTAAAAGTAGCGATGATGTTCCCGTCAGCGCGATCGCGCGGTTCGTTCACCAAGGGAAACTCGAGGATAAACGTGGTACCGCATCCCGTGCCCTCACTATCGGCGCGAATAGTGCCCTGGTGCAGTTCTACCAAGTTGCGAACGATCGCCAAACCCAAGCCCAAGCCACCATGCGATCGCGTGGTATTGCTTTCTGCCTGACGGAAGCGCTCGAACACATACGGGAGAAACTCGGCAGGTATGCCTTTCCCGGTATCGATGACTTGAAGTTGCGCCATACTGTCCACCTGCTGCAGTCGCACTTTCACCCCGCCGCCATCTGGGGTAAACTTCACCGCATTGGAGAGCAAGTTCCAGATAATTTGCTGCAAGCGACCGCTATCTCCAGACACCGCACCCACAGCGTCCAACTCGCACTCCAGTTGAATCTGTTTGGCTTGTGCGCTAGAGCGCACCGTCTCCATTGCCGCCTCGATAGGAACTTGTAAATCGATCGCTTGGCGATGCAGGCGCACTTTGCCGCGAATGATACGCGAAATATCCAACAAATCTTCAATCAGTTGGGTTTGTGCCTTAGCATTGCGTTCGATAATTTCCAGCGCTTTCTGAGTGCGCGCGGAGTCGAAATTGCGACTGCGGAGCAACCGCGCCCAGCCCAAAATCGCATTCAGGGGAGTTCGCAACTCGTGAGACACAATGGCCAAAAACTCGTCTTTCATGCGGCTTGCCGATTCTGCATGTGCCCGGGCGGCTTGTTCCCGTTCCAGCACTTTTGCCCGTTCTGCCGCCACCTGCTTGCGATCGTGAATATCGGTAAAGGTACCAAACCACTTAACAATTTGCCCTTGGGGGTCGCGCAAGGGCAGCGCCCGCGCTAAGTGCCAGCGATACGCTGCTTCCGTGGCGCGCTGAATCCGACACTCGATTTCATAGGCTTCCCCGGTTTCCAGCGCTTCGCGCCAGCGAGCCACGCATTCATGCAAATCCTCCGGATGCAGCACAGTTTCCCATCCCCACCCTTCGCTTTGCTTACGTCCCAAGCCCGTATAATCAAACCAGCGTTGATTGTAGTAATCCAGCCAGCCATCGGGTCTAGCGGTCCACACCATCTGCGGAATCGCTTCTGCCAAAATCCGATATTTCTGCTCGCTGGCTTCTGCTGCGGCGCGTGCTTGCTGCGCTTGTGCCAGCAATCGTTCCCGCTCCCGTTCCGCTTGCTTGCGATCGGTGAGGTCGTAGAACGTGAGAACGCCGGCCAGGATTTGACCGGCCAGATTTCGCACCGGTTTGGCACTCACGCAGACGATTCGCGCTTCCCCATCCCCGCGCCGGATTTCGATTTCTTCCTCGGAGACGATTTCTCCGCGTTCGATCGCCCGCGCCATCGGCCATTCCTGCGGCTCGTAGGGGCGATTGTCCGGGTGAAACCCGAGATACGCTTGATACTCCTCTACGTTCTGCGACTGGGGCATGGGAGCGTGCCAGATTTTCTCCGCTTGGGTATTGCAGAGTATAATTTTCCCGGAAGGAGCCTCGGCAACGAGCGCCCCGGCGGGCATCTGTTGTAGCACTGCTTTTAACAATTGCTGCTCGAACTCCAGTTGTTTGAGCAAGCGATCGCGTTCGAACTCTGCCTGTTTGCGCTCGGTGATATCGAGAAGCACGCCGCTCATGTGAGTTGCCCGACCCCGTTCATCGTAATACGCCCGTCCTTTGGCGGCGATCCAGCGCCAAGTGCTATCGGGCCAGATAATGCGATATTCGATATCGTAATCCTGCTGTTGCACGATCGCAGTAGCGAGCGCCCGCCGTACTCGCTCGCGATCGTCTGGATGCAGGCACTGCATGACTCGTTCTAACTCAAGTTCCGATGTTTCTTCCTCTAACCCGAACAGTCGTTTGCTTTCCTCGGAAACTAACATGATTCCCCGAGAAATCTCGTAAGTCCACAGTCCTAAATTCGCCCCTTCCAGGGCCATCCGCAGGCGTTCTTCACTTTCGAGTAAGGCAATTTGCGATCGCTTGAAATCCGTCACGTCGCGCGTCACAGCCAGCACCGATTCCACGGAACCATCCGCCGCACATTCCGGAATCAGACGGGATTGAAAATAATTTGTCACCCCACCCGGTCCGCTAAAATCAAATTCATGCACGCGCTCGCAACCGGTGGCAAATATCTCTTGCAGATTCGCTTCCCACTCAGCGGTTTTTTCTGTGCTAAAGCCTAAGTCTGCATGGGTTTTGCCGATAAAGTCCTGCGCTTTTATCCCAGTAACGGGTTCGATCGCCGGACTCACGTACAGGTGGCGCAGTTCTCGGTCCAATCGCGCCACAATATCCGGTGAATGTTCCACCAATGCTTTGAATTCCCGTTCCCGACGAGACAATTCTTCCTCAGTGCGCTTGCGATCGGAAATATCGCGCCAGGTGGCTACAAAACCATCTCCAAAGCGAACCCCTCGAATATCGAAAGCTCGGGATAAATAATTTTTCCCGAAGTTATCTTCATAAATGAGGGATTCTTTCACCAAAGGTTCTCCAGTTTCCACCACTTTCCGGTACTCTTCAAATAACCCATTGTCCCGGTGCGCGGGAAAGATTTCGCAGAGGTTTTTCCCAATTTGTTGTTCTCGGGTCAATCGGTTATTGATGCAGGCGGCAGCATTTACATAATCAATTTTGAAGTCTATAATTTCGCCCGAGGAATCTCGAATCGCCGAATAAATACCAAAACAATCGAGCAGGTTTTCCACAGAAGTGCGGAACAGTTTTTCTCGGGTTTGTAATTCGGCTTCGATTTCTTTGTCTTTGCTGATATCTAACGTGCTGCCGATAACGCGAACTGCTTTTCCGGCAGCATTGCGGACGATCGCCCCTCGGTCGGAGACGTACAGGTAGCCCTGGTTTTTATGCAGCAGTCTATATTCTATCTCAAAGCGGCTGTCATTGGCGATCGCCTCCTGTATTTGGTCGAAAGTGTGAATCAGATCCTCCGGATGAATGCGCGATCGCCACCAGCCTTTGGTAGCTTCCACCTCTTCCGGACGATACCCTAACAGTTCGTATAAACTTTCACTGCGTTGCACCTGGTTCGTCTCCAGATTCCATTCATAGATGACGCAATTTACAGCTTGGGCCGCAATTTGGAAGCGTTCGTTAGCTTGTTGGTACTGGATTTCGCCCTGTTTGGTTTCGGAGATATCTTCCACCAGTCCCACCACCGAATTCTCACTTGGGGCGCGATCGCCCAGGGTTCCCACCCGCACCCGCACCCACCGAATCGATCCGTCGGGGCGAACCAGGCGATATTGTGTCTCATACTCCCCATCCGGAAGCTGTTCTAATGCGGAAAGCGCCCGATCGCGATCCTCCGGATGAATCGCCTCTACAAACGCATCCGGGCGATCGTAAAAACCCCGTGCCGGGCGATCGCAGAGTTGCTCGTATTTCGGACTGACGTAGACAATTTCCCTCAGATGGCGATCGGCGATCCACAGCGCTTGCGAGTAGTTTTCCGCCACCTGGCGCAAGGGATCGACCCTCCTGGATTTTACCGCTGCGATCGCCCCGACGATCGCCCCAGCTTCTAATAAAAACAGCCCTAATGCCAACCATTGCGACCCCGACCCCCCGAAAAGGGAATAGGCGGGACCGACAACAAAATAATCGCCGCACAGGGCCGCCAAAACCGTCGCCAGAATTCCGGCGTCCAGACCCCCATACCAGGTACTGACGGCGATCGCCCCCCCCAACAACCCAAACGGCGACTCGCCACCGATCGCAGACGAGAGCAGCAACTTGAGAAAGATTGTCAGGAAAACGGCTAATCCGGCAAAACTATAGCGGAAAACAGAGGAACGGGATAAGTTTATCATCGATCTGTTCGCTGACTTGAGGAAAATTTGGGAAACGCTTTTCGGTAGTTTTGGATAAAACACTCTCTATTGTGGCATAAATAGTTCCAAAAAGAAAGGGTGTCCGCTTTTTGAACTGCAATTTCCCCAATCTATTCCTCTAGATAGATTCGCTGGCGGTGCCCAACACTAATCTTAAACCCTACAGGTAAAATAACCGGTGTTTATCTCCTAGCTATCCCTCCTCTCGCCAATGGTTTGCTAAGCGTTCATTTATATTTAATCCCCAATCTCTCTCGACAATTACACAAAGAAAAACAGCGATCGCCTAAGTCGCGATCGCTGTTTTTCCGACCACTTATGCTTTCGATACAAACCCGCCAAACACCGCCAATCCAAAATATTTCCAAGGCACCTCCGCAACCTCGAACCCTGCGGTTTTCAGCATATCCAAATGAGCCGATAAACTCGCTAATTGGTCTTGGGAAGAATACCCTTGGCTGACACTTTTACCCAATTTCGCCCGCACCTCGGTTAATGTCGTTCCCTGAGCTTGCGCCCATTCCTCGCGCACTGTCTTGTAAACCTCGGTTAAAGCAGGAGATTCCGGTAAAACCGGATCCGCATTCCAAAAACAGCCGCCTTGCGCCAGATTGTCACAAATCCACCCAAATAACTTCAATTTCATGCGATCGCTCAAATGGTGAATTGCCAAAGATGAAACGCAGGCATTAAACCCTGCACTCGGCGCAATGTTCACCTGTAAATTCGCTAAATTGCCAAAATCCGCCTCTATCCATTTCACCCGCTGTGCATAACCCGCCGCTTCGATTTTTGTCCGCGCGACTTCTAGCATTCGCGAAGAATAATCCACCGCAACTAACTCCGCTTCCCGATAGCGAGACAGCAGCTTTAAGCTTAGCTCTCCCGTACCGCAACCCAGTTCTAATATCTGTTTGCTGTTTCCCGGGATACAGCGCACCAGGCTGTCTAAAATTTCATCATATCGGGGCAAAAGCTGCCGAATTCCCGAGTCGAAATCCGCAGTATTAGCAAACACCTCCCCGGGGAAAATTTCGGTTTTCGCTTCGGCGATCGCCTCTTTTGAAGAATTGGCCACTGGAGATTCCTGGGAAGAATTAGAAGTCATAGAACTTAGAAAACCTAGGGATTACATTTACACTTTCAATTACCATAGCATAAGCTGCCTTTCCGGAACCATAAAGTCGTAAAATTTCTCGAAAATCTCCCAGAGCTGTGACACCATAATTCAACCCCTACCGCGCCAATCCGCGAAAACCCAAATCCCCTATTCTCTTTGTGCCCTAGGCTTCAAATACCACCCACTGCGCCCCGAGGGGCGATCGGCGCAATTCTCCTGCTTTCCTCCCAGGGAATATAGCAGGTTTCATTCGCACTCCAACTGCGCCCACTACAGGAGTGAGGAATGCAGCAACCGATACCCCGGAATAATTCAAACTGAACTACACTGAAAAAGGTAAACAAATAGCTAGAAAAAAGCCCGAGCGAACCGATGAAACCGATTCTGATTGTCCTCCATCAAGCAACATCAACCCCGGGACTGGTGGGGGAAGTTCTCCAGCAGAAAGGCTACGAACTCGATATCCGCTGTCCCGCCGAAGGAGACGAACTCCCCCCCAAAATGGACGGACATTTGGCGGCGATCGTCTTTGGCGGTCCGATGAGCGCCAACGATAGCGAAACCTTACCCTTTATCCGCCAAGAATTGCACTGGATACCCATCGCCCTCCAGTCAGAAAAGCCATTTTTCGGCATTTGTTTGGGCGCGCAATTACTCGCCAAGGTCCTCGGAGCAAAAGTGTCTCCCCATCCGGAAGGTATCGCCGAAATCGGTTATTTTCCCATCACGCCAACCGAGGCGATCGCACATCAATTTCCCTTTCCTCAATACGTTTATCACTGGCATCGCGAAGGATTTGAACTCCCTGCTGGCGCACAATTGCTGGCCACAGGAAAAACCTTTTCCAATCAAGCATTTCGCTACGGAAAAAACGCCTACGCGGTTCAATTTCATCCGGAAATTACCCGCAAAATGGTCAAAAAATGGACAAGGCTTGCTGCTGATATGTTAACGTTACCCGGCGCGCAATCTCGCGATCGCCACTTGCACCATAATCGTTTATATGCTAAAGAATCCGAACTCTGGCTGCGAGAATTCCTCGAGAATTGGCTCGCCCCAACTCATCCCAATCTGTTCGGCAAATAACGGGTAAGAAAGCATTTTGACTCGTTACCAGACTCATGTCCGGTCAACCTGAACTGAGGCTCCGTCTCTTCCCAGTGGTGGTGCGGTGGGCATTGCCTACCCTACGATTTTTACTTAAAACATATTGGAGAATAGTTGAGTGGATTTAGGATGAAAATCCAGGAGGAATTACCCTCAACTTTCATACCAATTACTGGTGGGCACCGCCCGCCAAACAAACACTCCTTTCCACTCGGCATTCGGCGGATTTTGTTCGTACACTTGACAGCGATGCATAAAGATTTCCGAGGCTTTATCCTGGGGGTCTAAGCGGTGGGTTTCCTCAAACACTTTTAATGCTTCGCTCCACTGTCGCTCTCGATAGAGTTTTACGCCTTCAGAAAACAGACGTATAAACATTTTTGTGTAGGAACTGAGGTTATCTTTTTCCGAGATTAATTCGTAGACGCCCACCGGTTTTCTTTTGCCTTTTACCGCCACAAAATCCAGCAAGCGAACTTCGATATAATCTTGGGCTTGCTCATAGGTAGACTCGCTAATCAGAATTTTCGTTCCGTAATACTTGTTTAACCCTTCTAATCGACTGGCCAAATTTACCGGATCGCCGATCGCCGTATAATTGAGCCGTTCTTCTGCACCCATATTGCCCACGATCACATCGCCGGTGGCAATCCCGATGCGATCGTGAAAGACTGTTTTCCCCGACTTTTCCCACTCTAGCGCCAGTTCAACCATTCTTCGCTGAGTCGCCAACGCCGCATGACACGCAAGCACCGCATGATTATCCAAGGGAGTCGGTGCCCCCCAAAATGCCATAATCGAATCGCCAATATACTTATCCACTGTTCCTTTATAGCGAAACACGATATGGCTCATTTCGCTGAGATATTCGCCTAATCCTTCCACCAATTTTTCCGGTTCTAGATTTTCTGCGATCGCCGTAAAATTTGCCAGGTCGGAAAAATAAATCGTTAACTCCCGCTTTTCCCCTCCCAAACAGGCTTCTTTATCCAGGGATATCAATTCTCGCACCAAGCTAGCCGGCACGTATTTTTTAAAAGAGCGCAATCCCTTGGTCATATTATAGAATGCTTCTCCCATATTTTCTACTTCAATTAAAAAAGATTCTACTTTTTTGTCTGAAGTTAACTTAAACTGCTTGATTTTATCAGTTTCTCGCGCCAGCAGTGCCAGAGGGTGGGATATTTTTTGCGCGAATAAAAACCCCAAAATTACTGCTGTAGCAACCAAACCGCAAGACATGGCAAAGGCGATCGCATTATTCAGATGCACTTGAGCCATAAAATCTTTTTCCGGCACGATCGCGCCGATAAACCAATCCAAACCGGTTTGTGCCGGAAACGGTGCGTACATGGCCAGGTACTTTGTGCCATCCAAATAAAAAGAGAAGTAAAATGGCTCTTGCTGTTGCAGCGGGGAGTTTTGCATGGTGGCGACAGTTTGTTTGAACTGCCGAAACGAAGCCGCGATCGCCGGATCTCTAACATTTTCTACCAAGATTGTCCGATCGTTGCCTTCCATGTCTGGGTCGGGGGATTGCATCAGTTGCGACACCACTTCTTCGTCCGGTTGAATCGGTAAAGCGATCGCGCGATCGCGGTCGTTAAAAATAAATGCTTTCCCCTCTTTACCAATGGTTAATCTCCCCAAAAAATAAGACAATTCGGCAATCGTAATATCAATTCCCATCACCCCTTCCAGATTGCCCGCGCTATCGTAAATCGGTGCTGCGCTAGAGATGCCCGGTTGGAGATCGGAGTAAAAAATATAAACGTCCGTCCAAATAAATTCTCCTTGCGCGATCGCCTTTTCGTACCAAGGGCGCGATCGCGGGTCGAACCCCTTTTCTGCTGGTTCCACCACTTGGGCTGGATATATAGTTGACCATACTTTATTCTCGTGCTGCCAAGTGCTAATCGCTTCCTCACCCTCCCGGCTTACCGTTTTCACGCTATAACTGTTATCCGGCATCCGCTTAAGCATGATAAAATCTCCCGAAGTTTCGCCATAGGTCAGGGTAATAAACTGCTCGTTAGCTGTCATTAACCCCGAAAAATATTGAACCAGCTCGTCGCGATTTTCCGGTTGAATTAAATCATTTTGGGTGAGACTAACATTAAGCTGAGACCCTCGAACTGCCCCCTTTAAATAAGTCAAGGTTTTCTCAATTACCCGATCCGAGATTTCCCGCATTAGATTAATCGTTAACAGTCGAATGGAATGTTGACTGCCCAGGTAGGAGACTACCCCCACCATACCGGAAGACAAGACAACCAGCAGCGTCAACAGTGCAAGAATGCTAACTCGAATCGTTATTTTAAGTTTAGGCATAGTCCACTCAATCAAATCCTTCCATACTATCCGATCGATTCAAACCCGCAGACGCGCAAAGCAAAAAAAGAGACAAGGGCAACTTGGGATTTTCGCGATCGCGCCCCAATCCTTGCCACGTTCAGCCCGGATCCGCCTGCATCGAATCCTTTCACCATTGTAAAATCCAGGGACAGCTTCCACAAATTCCCTGATTGACCCTACCCCCAATTCCCTTTCCGGCACGATCGCCCTACAGCTCCCCGCCACTCCACCCCCAACGCGGTTGACCTCATGGCATTCGCGGAAAATTTCAGATAACCGCCTCGATAGCGAGTGTAAATTATTGGCATAAAAAATCCTGGGGATATTCTTAAGGAAGTTTCCATTATGCCTACAATTGACAAGGCGCGATCTCTCTCGGGCGAAGTAATTTCTGTCTAGCTGACTCTTTTACTCCCAGCCTCGAATCACCGAAGCTTGGATGAGCGATCGAGAATCCCAGACGATAAACTTACGGCGATCGCGTCATTCTTACTACAACTCTAGGGAAAAATGAACTATTCTCAACCCGGAAACATCGTCTTTTGTGACTTTGATGGCACCATCACTACCGAAGATACCTTCGTCAAAACGATCCGCAAATTTACACCAGAGATGACCAGAGAGTTACTGCCAGAAATTTACGCATTGCGCCTTTCCCTACGCCAGGGAGTGCGACAAATCCTCGAATCCATTCCCTCCCGGCGATACCCAGAAATCATCGAATTCATGCGATCGGAACCCATACGATCCGGTTTTGTCCCCTTTCTCGAGTTTCTCGAAGCACAAAAGGTGCCGGTGGTCATTGTGTCTGGCGGGTTGCGCGTCATAGTAGAAACTGTACTCGGAGAACTGGTGGATCGGGTACTCGCCATTCACGCCATTGATGTAGACACGAGCAAGGAATATTTGCAGGTACATTCCGATTTTGAAGCGGATACAGAACTGGTGTCTAAGGTAAGAGTCATGGAGAAATATCCCGCAGCAGAACAAGTTGCGATTGGCGATTCGGTGACGGATTTAAACATGGGTCTGACTGCATCGGTGGTGTTTGCCCGCGATCGCCTTGCGGAATATCTCGCAGAACGCCAAAAGTCCTATATTCCCTGGAATGACTTTTTTGAAGTGCGCGATCGCCTCGCCGAACGCTGGAATTAACTACCCCCGCAACCTTAACTTACATTTTTATCCCTCGATTCACTCGGCGTTGGTCAAGTTAACCGAACTGGCGCGGATTTTTCCGATGTTGCCGTATGGCTGGTTTGTTATAGAAATATTATTGCCACTTAAGGTGGTTTCCAGGAAACCGATTAAAACAGCAAGCGTGACGAAGGAAACTGATAATTGCTTCACTCGTCACGCTTGACTTATCCCAGTATGATTCAATTGTAACTTCTAGATTTAGAGACTCTTCGTTTCGTTTGATGGTGCCAATAGGCAGTGAGAATTTTTGGATTTGGAGGACCGGCCAAACAAACAACTCTCAGACCCCGGAGAACGTCCACAAATTTTGCATAAGGACTTTTTTCCAAACTGCGATCGTTGAGAGTAAAAACCATTGCTCCTCTACTAAATGATTTTTCTCCATACATTAACGCTACCTTTATCATCGCATTACTGATGGCGCGTTGCTGTTGTCTGCGTTCTAAATGATTGATATCTTTTCGGCGATGCACCGCCATCAGAATACCCACGCGGCTTTTGTTAGCATCTTGTTCGAGCAATTGGGCGATTTTTTTGTTGGAATCCATCGATAACGCCTCCTAGTTGGTGATAGATGTGTATGGTTTTGAGAAAGAAGTTTGATTTCATGTAAGTCAATCAAATCGAGTAAAGTGTTAGAATCCAAGAGCAAATCCGAAGCCGAATTCGGCAACAGCCTTGAGGGATTGGGAAAAGCAGACTCAGACCGAGGAGTCTCAACTTGCCTCACCACCCTGTGTTTAGGCTGCACGCGCTTCCGCAAAAGCGTAGTAGATGTCCCCTTGCTGGGGATAAAACAGCCCTCAGCTTATCCGGAAAATTCTCTATAACCTCAGAATTCCCCTAAAGGACTCAGCAATCCCTACCCCTGAGAAATTTCGTTGCATTTCTTAAAAAATGCTGAGTGTTATTTACTACACAAGATTGCTGGTAAACTGTCTTAAAATTGACAAACCGCGCGAATCAAGCAAAAACATCTCGGGATTGCCCCCTGTGGGTTGTGATACTATCGTAGGCAAGGCAAAAATACGCCACTCCCTGAAAAGTGACGGTTTTTCAGGCGTCATAGAGCACTGCAGCAGCAACGAAACCCTCGCGCGAGAGTACCCTGAGTTTGCCTCATCGAATAAAGTTGTCCGATCCTACAGACGCACGGATATTTGAAAAGAGTCGTGATTTTTATGAAACGCTCACCTAGAAGCAGGTTTTGGGTTAAATTTTGCGTTCACAGACCGATCGCATAAACCCGCCTGCGAGGCGATCGCCCTTTCCATCCCCGGGGATTTTCTTCTGTCTCGGCGATCGACATTAAAAAATTCTAAAAATTCTCAGGATAGTCCAAAAATAAAAACATCACCCCGGCGGGATCCTTTTTCCTCCATCCCAGGGAATTCTCTTCCCATCCCCCAATTCCCCCATCTCCACCTCAGTCAGTGATGGCGATCGCGGGAAGGGGAGTGGAAGCCACATCACACCCTCTGGGGATTTCCCTCTTTTCCACCTCCAGGTAAGCATTTTATCGAAATCACCTAAAAGGGGTAAATTTCTCGGATAACTGGGTGTTTTAAAGACACTCTCTCGGGGCGCATGAATGGACTTTTGCTGACGCGCCTGTGTCATTTCCCCATTTCCCCCAAATCCACCACTCCTGTGTCTGTACTGCACCGCATTGTTAACCTTTCTGTTAATTGTTCGATCGCCTTTTTCTTGGCATCACTCAATTGATGAATTAACCCTGATTTGTAACGCATCGCCACCCTGCTACTGGCTACTGGGTACCCCCACAGTGACTAACCTAACCGGTTAGATTGCTACTGCGATCGAACCTTTATTTCCCTAACTTTGGGGTCATTGGTATCGGTCATATTTTTCTTTAAAAAGAAGGGTTCATATCGCCTGCGATCGAATCCCAATACAAAGCACGCGATCGACCCAAGAGAGAGAATCAAACCAATTTTATGAAGCTCTAACAAATTGCCAATTCCCTCGATTTTCTCACATTAACCCCAGCATTTTCCCGATCGAACAGTTACGATGCCCCCTGCCTCTCTTTTCAAGGGGCAGGGGGGATTCGCATCTGAATGGCTTGCAGACTCTTGCCGATTATCTGTTGGCCACGACCAAGAATATACTATAGTTTCGATTGACAAAACAAAGGATTGCTAATTTCACAGACTCATTAAGTGAGGCCAGCCAAAAGCTAGAACGCCTTTTAAAATTCTCGCCCGCTACCGAGAATGATATCGCTCGCTTTCTCTCGCTCCCAATACCGGAGAAAAGTTACCCCCCTGTGTTTGGGGTATGACAACCTGCAACATCGTTCTACAGGCTTGCCGCTTGGCCACCTTATACTCAAGAGGATTCGCAACGACGTCCGTCGTGAATGCCGCATTCCGAGTTATTTGCGCTCACGAGTAACGAATCAGAATCAACAGACTCGAACCCGGCGCGATCGCGAATTGTGAAAGCTTGACCCGTGGTGGCAAAACACGCACACAAAAGAGCAGACAGAAGAACAGAAGTATAGACGCGCATGATGATTGACTCCGTTATTAGAACTCCGAACCGATATCCACAATTCTTCGATAGATTCAAAGAAAACTGTGCGGTTAGGCGTCACTTCCTCAAGCGTCCATCAGCAACTCACTCCCCAAGGTGCGGTTTAATTCGCTCGCAGGGTTTGGCAAACTGTGACATTCAAACAATTGGCGATCGCGCCTCCCCCTCGCACCAACCCCCACCGCGATCGCAACCTCCCAACTCGCCGCCCCTCCGAGGAGCGCGATCGCAGCCAACCCGCCTCAACCAATCGCCAATCGCCAACCCGAAACAACCAACCCAAAAAAAAGCCCCTCCCGGGAACCGGGAAGGACCTTCACAGTATTGAGCGATCGCGCAGTTAAGGAGAAGCCCTCAAGCCAGCCCCCGGGGAAAAGCGATCGCCCATATCAGCAGCGCCCCATCAAAACGCCTCATCATCGTCCCCCTCCGGGTAGAAATCATCCCCATCATCCCCATCAAAATCATCCGCCGACCCCTGGCTCATCCCAGAGGACAGACCCTCAGAACCGGGCGACCCCGAATCATCCGCATCGCCCTCCAAATCAGACCCCTCCATCACATCATCATCATCCTCATCCTCATCAGGCAACGCCTCATCATCATCCTCATCCTCATCGAAAGAACCAGCGCTGCGGTCATCGAGCACCACATCCGCCAACTCCTCCTCATCTTCCCCATCGAGTACCCCATCACCATAGGCACCCACTTCATCCGCCTCCGCAGACAGCTCATAAGCATTAAACCCCGTACCCGCCGGAATCAAACGCCCGATAATCACATTCTCCTTCAGCCCGCGCAACCAATCCGACTTCCCTTCAATCGCCGCCTCAGTCAGCACCCGGGTCGTCTCCTGGAAGCTCGCCGCCGAAATAAAACTATCCGTATTCAAAGACGCCTTCGTAATCCCCAACAGCACCGGGGTATATCGCGCCGGGGCACCCCCCGTAATCGACATCGCCTCATTCACCCGTTCCACCTGCTGCAACTCCACAAGCTCCCCGGGCAACATCGTCGTATCGCCGCCATCGTCCACCCGCACCTTATTCGTCATCTGGCGCACGATAACCTCAATATGCTTATCCGCAATATCAATCCCCTGCGAGCGATACACCGACTGCACCTCATTCACCAAAAACGTCTGCACCTTCTGAAAACTCTCCAGCGCCCGCTCGTACTCGCTATCCCCAGAGGACTCCAAATTAAAGAAAATCTCCACAATCTCGTGCGGATTCGCCGGACCATCCGTCAGGGGTTCCGCCGCCACCACGCGCTGACCGTCAGAAATCAGCAAATTCTGTCCCGGACCGAGCGGATAATCCGTCACCACCCCGTCATCTTCAACAATCTTCACCTCCACCGTGTCATCCTCGCCATAAACCACCTGCGACATACCCGCCGCCTTCGCCAGGATGCAAGCCTCTTTCGGCTTGCGCGCCTCCAGCAGTTCCTCAATCCGAGGCAGACCTTGGATAATATCCCCCGTCTTCGTCCGCTCGAACACCAGCAGCACCAAGTGGTCCCCGCGCTGCACCAAACTGCCATCCTCCACATGCAGCACCGCCCCTGGCGATACCCGATAGGGGCGCGCAATCCGCAGCTTCAGTTTCACAGTTTCGCGCGGCGCAAGCTGGGAAGACCCCTCGGGTCCATCCGCCGTCGGTTCTGGCGCTCCTCCCTCAGACCCGCTCGGGACCTCCAGGATATCCACCACCTGCCCGGAATCCTCCAGCTTCACCCCCGGAGCAACCTCGGTTCCTTCCAGCAGAAAGTCTCCCGCCGATACCCCCAGGGTGCGAACCGCTTCCACTTCCATCGCATCCTCGTCGCGCACCACCAGCACCCGACGAATCGCCTCCGCTCCTTCCCGGATGCCGCGCACTTCCCCAGCATCCTTGCTCTTGATTTCCGTGCGCGCCACCACCGCACCGGCTTCGATGCGATCGCCATCGCTCACCAGCAATCGCGTCTGAGTCGTCCCCTGGGTCGCATCCGCGATCGCATCCCGGCGCACCACCAGAGACTCCAAAATCACCAACTGCATCCGGTACTGCTGCACCCCAGCCCCGGAAACCCGCTCGGAATCCACCTCAGCGCCAGACATCTCCTCGCCCCCGGCATCCTCGCTTCCCGTTTCCGGAACCACTTGCGTACCCAGTGCCGCCACCTCAGACTCATCCAGGGGAATCAACTCGATATCCGCCGCCAGTCCCGGCGCATCCTGGGTAATCTCTAGCACCAACTGCGTCCGCAGCAGCTCCAAGCCCTCCACGGACTTCACCCGTTCCCCATCTTTATAGGGAATGCGCTGCACCGCCCGCAGGTGAATCGCCGCATCCACCTGTTGATTGAGCGACTCTTGCGAAGGAATCGCCGGCTCGTCCGGTATCGCATACTCCACCACCGGGCGCAGCAATACCCCAGGCCCGGTAGGCGTTTCCACGTATTCCACATAGCGCAGCTCTTCCACCTTCAGCCCCGGCAAAATCTCATCCCCAGGATTGGCAATATTCCCGCTGGGAATCGACACCTCATCCGGGTCGTCCACCATGTGGAAATCCCCCGGTTTCACCACCACTTCCCGCAGAATGTCATTTTTCTGGGTCACTTCAATGACGCCGCTGCTTTGGCACTTGATGTCTTTGACGATTTCCGTGGCCGCCTCCACATATTGGCCATCCTCCACCAGCAACAGGGAAATGTCCTTATTAATTTCGTGGCACTCCTCCGGAATCCACAGCAGGGTGCCGCCTTTGACGACTTCATAGCCCTGTTTGGCTTTCGCTTTTTTCTGCACCTCTACCCCGGCATATTTGATGATGCCACCGGTCTGGGTGTGGTAGCGCTCGTCTATCAGTTCCGCTACCACTTGATGGTTCAGAACCTTAGTCCCCGGCGTGGCTTTCAGGGAGAACATCCGATCGCTCGCCGTTTGGATGATATAGCGATCGCCCGCCATCTCTCCCGTGCCGGAACCGACAAACCCGCCGCTACCGCCGCTGTGCGAGCGCACCGTGGCCTGGTCTAGCAGCACTGAAGCGGTGATAATCTCTACCTCGCGCGGACTGGCAAAACTGTCTTGCGATTCCCCCGCCGCCGACTTCAGTCGCACGATTCCGCCATTCTGCGCCACCAGCTTCGTCAAGGCGATGGGCGTACCCACCTCCACCAGGTCGCCATTTTTCACCGTGGGTTCCGCCCCAGGCGGCAAATTATACACCTCCCCGGAAAGCACCCAAATCAGTCCCCCCCGTCCCGCAACGCGGGTGGTGTTTCCTTGGCGATCGGTTTTCTCTTCCGACACCAAATCCGCGAAATACACTTCGCCAGCCAAATCTGACGCCACGTCTTTCGTGGCCTTTTCCGTCGTCTTGCGCGTGCGTCCCGCAAGCGGAACTTCCGCCAGCAAGCTGTTAGTCTCCACTGTCGCCCCATCGGCCACCATGATGACGGTACCCTGGTTGACCGCAAAGCTCTCCGAACGTTCTCCGTCTTCCAAGCGGATTTCGCCATTCGGACTTTCCACCACAAAAGCATCCTCTCCGTGGCGCGTCCGGAAAGACCTGACTCGCAATCCGCGATCGTAGCGAATCGTTCCCGGGAAAGTCGCGATCGCAGTCCGCGCCACTTCCCCAGTGAACACCCCTCCAGTGTGGAACGTCCGCATCGTTAGCTGCGTCCCCGGTTCGCCAATAGACTGAGCGGCAATAATTCCTACCGCCTCTCCCATATCCACCAGGGTGCCGTGAGCCAAACTCCATCCATAGCACAGTTGACACACGCTGCGAGTCGCTTCGCAGGTCAGGGGCGATCGCACCAAAACCTCTTGCACCCCGCGCTTAAAAATCTTCTCCGCCGTCTCATCATCGAAAGCCGCATTCCGCCGACAAAGGGTTTCCCCCGTCTTCGGATCCACTACATCCCTCGCCGCAACTCGCCCCAACAGGCGATCGGACAAAGGAATCAATATCCGGTCCTCATCCTTCATACTCGCGATCGCAATCCCCCGCGTCGTGCCACAGTCAACCTCGCGCACGATCACATCCTGAGACACATCCACCAATCGCCGCGTCAGATACCCCGAATCCGCCGTCCGCAGCGCAGTATCCACCAACCCCTTACGCGCCCCGTAAGAAGAAATAATATACTCCGTAACCGTCAGCCCCTCCCGGAAATTCGTCTTAATCGGCAACCCAATAATTTCACCCTGCGGATTCGCCATCAGCCCCCGCATTCCAACCAACTGACGCACCTGGGAAATATTCCCCCGCGCCCCAGAAAAAGCCATCATATACACCGAATTCAGCGGATCCGACGACTTAAAATGCGCCACCACCTCATCTTTCAAAGCCTCCGACGTCCCATTCCAAGTATCGATTACCTTCTGGAAACGCTCCACCTCCGTAATCTCGCCCTTAGCATAGCGAGTCTCGGTTTTATTGATTTCAAGCTCCGCACTTTCAAGCAACGACCGCTTCGTCGGCGGCACCATCAAATCATCAACGCTAATCGACACCCCCGCCTTCGTCGCATAGCGGAAACCCAAATCCTTCAAATGGTCCGCCACCGCCGCACTGCGCGCCGTCCCATAATTCACAAAAGCCTGAGCAATCAGCTTCTTCAATTGCCCCTTATTGATGGTTCGGTTATAAAATACCAGTTGCTTTTTCGTCATCTTCTTTCCGTACAATTAACATCCCTCTCATTAACCCCAGTTCCTATCAAAAACTAAGAACCAAGAATCAACACTCAAAATCCTCACTCCGAAGCTCATCGGTCATTCGTCAAAAGACCAACAACCGATGACCGACAACTAAACCAAAGCATCCGCAATAGCTTTGTTGAAAATAATGCGACCCACAGTCGTTCGCACGTACTGGGACAACACCCTTCCCGTACCGTCCTCCCTCACCCGGGCATCCGAATAAACATAAGTCACCGTACCGTCAGAATGCGACGTTTCCTGCGGCTTTTCATCCTTAGACCCCCTATCAACCGTCCAACTATCATCCAGCCTTACCCAAACATACGCATGCAAATCAATCTGTTCCTGCTCGTAAGCAATAATCGCATCCTCCAAACTCGCAAAATACCGACCATTTCCCCGCATCGCTTTCGGGTTTTCTGCAGTTAAGTAATAACAACCCAAAACCATATCCTGAGAAGGCGTCACAATAGGCCGTCCCGTCGCCGGCGACATAATATTATTCGCCGCCAACATCAGCAACCTCGCCTCCGCCTGCGACTCCAGAGAAAGCGGCACGTGAACCGCCATCTGGTCCCCATCAAAATCCGCATTAAACGCCGGACAAACTAACGGGTGCAACTGAATCGCCCGACCCTCCACCAGCATCGGTTCAAACGCCTGAATCCCCAAACGGTGCAGCGTCGGCGCTCGGTTCAGCATCACCGGATGCCCCTCGATTACCTCCTCGAGCACATCCCACACGCTCGGATCCGACCGCTGAATCAACTTCTTCGCCGCCTTAATATTATTCACCAACCCCTGACGAATCAAGCGGTGAATCACAAACGGCTGAAACAGCTCGATCGCCATTTCCCGAGGCAACCCGCACTGGTGAATCTTCAGCTTCGGACCGACCACAATCACCGATCGCCCCGAATAATCCACCCGCTTACCCAGCAAATTCTGCCGGAAGCGCCCCTGCTTGCCCTCAATAATATCCGACAAGGATTTTAACGGACGATTATTCGCCCCCACCACCGTGCGACCCCGCCGCCCATTATCGATAAGCGCATCCACCGCCTCCTGCAACATCCGCTTCTCATTGCGGATAATAATCTCCGGTGCCAGAATCTCCTGCAACCTCGCCAAGCGATTATTCCGGTTAATCACTCGCCGATAAAGGTCGTTTAAATCCGACGTTGCAAACCGTCCCCCATCGAGCTGCACCATCGGGCGCAAATCCGGCGGAATCACCGGAATCACCGACAGCACCATCCACTCCGCCTGACTTCCCGTCGCCACAAAATTATCCACAACCCGCAAGCGCTTAATCAGCTTCGCCCGCTTCTGACCCTTAGAATTCGAGATATCCTCCCGCAGGCCCTCCGCCACCGACTCCAAATCGAGATCCTGTAGCAATCGCTGCAGCGCCTCCGCACCAATCCCCACCTCAATCCCAGACAGCTCCGTATCCTCGCTATAGAGCTGGTCCTCAATCTCCATCCAAGCATCCTCCGTCAAAAGCTGCTTGTAATTCAGATTATCCGCATTCCCCGGATTGAGTACCACATACGCATTGAAATACACGATTTGCTCCACATCCCGCAGCGGCATATCCAGCAAAATCGCAATATAGCTCGGAATCCCCTTGAGATACCACACGTGGGCAACCGGAGCCGCCAGCTTAATATACCCCATCCGATGCCGACGCACCCGCGATTCCGTCACCTCCACGCCGCACCGCTCGCACACAATCCCTCTGTGCCGAACTCTTTTATACTTGCCGCAATGGCACTCCCAATCCTTCGCCGGCCCAAAAATCCGCTCGCAAAACAACCCATCCATCTCCGGTTTTAACGTGCGGTAATTAATCGTTTCCGGCTTAGTCACCTCCCCAACAACCTGACCGTTGGGCAAAGTTCTTTCCCCCCATTGTCGAATCCGCTCCGGAGACGCTATACCGATTTTAACGTAGTCGAACCGCTGTTCGATTTTAGGCATTTGTTACTTTTCTCCATTTCGTGGTTGTGGATGTTTTTTGCCCTACCAAGTTTCAGGCCAGAGGAATTGACTCCCTCGAAAATCTTTAAAATTCCTCGCTTTTCCGGTCAGCTAATTTTTTATTAGCCGCGCACCCGTTTCGGGCATGGAAAGCTCAGCTAAACCCCCAGGGAGAGGGAAAAGAGAGTTATCGGAAAAAATCTTTTCCCCCGGTTTTTGCAGCCCCGGAAATATCCCGTTTATGCCAGGTTTATCTCTTTTTTATTCCTCCTCTTCTTCTTCTAGAGCCTCCTTCGATACCGACTCATAAGTCGGACGATTCGGCGCGCGACGGCTGGACACATCCGACATCAAATCTATTTCAATATCGCGACTGGTTCCATCATCTTGAGTCTGGACTTTATGCACCGCAATGTCCAAGCACAAAGACTGCAACTCGCGCATCAGTACCTTGAAAGATTCCGGCGTTCCCGGACGCGGGATAGCCTTGCCTTTAACGATCGCATTTAGCGCTTCATTGCGCCCCTGCATATCGTCCGACTTCACCGTTAGCAGCTCCTGCAGGGTATAGGCCGCACCAAACGCCTCCAGCGCCCACACTTCCATCTCGCCAAACCGCTGGCCCCCTTGCTGCGCCTTACCGCCCAAAGGCTGCTGCGTCACCAAGGAATAAGGCCCAGTAGAGCGCGCGTGAATCTTATCATCCACCAAATGCACCAGCTTCAGCATGTACGCCTTACCCACCGTCACCGCCCGGTCGAACGGTTCCCCAGTCCGGCCATCATAGACCAGCGTTTTCCCCGCATTCTCCGGGTCAAACAACCAATCCTTGCCGGTTTTCTCTTTCGCCTGATGCAGCTTGCCATGCACCGTCTCCCGAGACATCTGCTCGCCATACATCTCGTCAAACGGCACCACCTTAAACCGCACGTTCAGATTCTCCGCCGCCCATCCGAGCAAGCACTCGAAAATCTGGCCCACGTTCATCCGCGAAGGCACCCCCAGCGGATTGAGTACGATATCCACCGGGGTTCCATCGGGCAAATAGGGCATATCCTCCACCGGCAAAATCCGCGAAATAATCCCTTTATTCCCGTGGCGGCCCGCCATCTTGTCCCCCACCTGGATTTTGCGCTTCTGCGCCACATACACGCGCACCACCATATTCGCCCCCGGTGGCAGTTCGTCCCCCTGCTCGCGCGTAAACACCCGCACGTCCACCACCCGGCCTTTTTCGCCGTTTGGCACCCGCAAGGAATTGTCCCGCACGTCCCGGGCCTTCTCCCCGAAAATCGCCCGCAGCAGCTTCTCTTCCGGGGGTTGGTCGGATTCGCCCTTCGGCGTCACCTTCCCCACCAAAATGTCCCCGGACTCCACCCAAGCGCCAACCCGAATGATTCCCCCTTCGTCCAACTGGCGCAGGGAATCTTCCCCCACATTGGGGATTTCTCGGGTAATCTCCTCCGGGCCGAGCTTCGTCTGTCGCGCCTCAATCTCGAATTTTTCAATGTGAATCGAGGTGTACACGTCATCGTAAACCAGCCGCTCGCTAATCAAAATCGCATCTTCGTAGTTATATCCCTCCCAGGGCATATAGGCCACCAAGATGTTCTGACCCAGGGCCAGCTCTCCCCCCTCCGTGGAAGACCCATCCGCTAGCACCTGCCCCGTCACCACTTCGTCACCTTCAAAAACTAAAGGCCGCTGGTTCAAGCAGGTGTCCTGGTTCGAACGCTGGTACTTGGCGCACTCGTACTCGATTTGCTTGCCATCCGCAGACCGCACCCGGATTTTCGTGGCATCCACAAAGGTGACTTCGCCATCGGTTCGCGACACGATCGCCATCCCGCTATCCCGCGCCGCCTGGGCCTCCAGTCCCGTACCCACCAGCGGTCGTTCCGGCAGCAACAAGGGCACCGCCTGCCGCTGCATGTTCGACCCCATCAAGGCCCGGTTCGCATCGTCATGCTCCAGGAACGGAATCAAAGAGGTAGCCACGGAGATAATTTGCACCGGGGATACTGCTACGTAGTCCACGCGATCGGGCGTAGTCGTGGTGAAATCTTGCCGATAGCGCACCGCCACCGTATCCCCCAAAATATAGCCATCCTCCGACACCCGGATATCCCCCGGTGCCACCTGCAAGTCATCCTCCTCATCCGCCGTCATAAATATCGCCCCGCGTTCGCGCATTACCCGTCCGTCTTCCACCGGGTAAAACGGCGTTTCGATAAATCCATAGCCATTCACCCGCGCGTGGGTGGCCAGGGAACCAATCAGCCCCGCGTTCGGCCCTTCCGGCGTCTCGATCGGACAAATCCGCCCGTAGTGTGACGGGTGAATGTCGCGCACGGCAAACCCTGCCCGCTCCCGGGTCAAGCCCCCAGGGCCTAACGCGCTCAGTCGCCGCTTATGCGTCAGCTCCGCCAAAGGATTCGTCTGATCCATGAACTGGGACAACTGCGAAGAGCCGAAAAACTCCTTAATCGCCGCTACCAATGGCTTCGGATTCACCAAAGAAGCCGGGGTCAGGGAATCTGGCTCGGTCACTGTCATCCGCTCCCGGATAATCCGCTCTAAGCGATTTAAGCCCACCCGAACCTGGTTCTGCAGCAGCTCTCCCACGCTCCTCACCCGGCGGTTCCCCAGGTGGTCGATATCGTCGATTTGCCCGATATCAAATTCCAGGTTAATCAGGTAGTCCACGCAAGCCAGAATATCCGTCGGCGTCAGCACCCGCATCGTCTCCGGTACGCTCACCCGCAGCTTGCGATTCAGCTTGTAGCGTCCCACTCGCCCCAGGTCATAGCGCTTGGAGTCGAAAAACCGCGACTCCAGCAATTGGCTCCCCCCAGAAACCGTGGGAGGTTCCCCAGGGCGCAGCTTCTTGTAGAGTTCCATTAGGGCTTCTTCTTCGGTGAATTCGCCCTCTTTTTCGATGGTCTTTTGGAAGTATTCTGGGTGGCGCAAGGCATCGAAAATTTCGTTGTTGCTCAGCCCCAGAGCTTTGAGCAATACCTGCGCCGACAGTTTCCGCGTCTTGTCGATGCGGACCCACACTAGGTCGTTTTTGTCCGTCTCGAACTTCAGCCAGGCCCCTCGGTTGGGAATCAGGCTGGCGTTGTAGGTGCGTCGCCCATTTTTGTCGGTGTCGGATTTGTAGTAGACCCCGGGCGATCGCACGATTTGGTTGACGATGACCCGCTCGGCCCCGTTGATGATAAAGGTTCCCCGCTCGGTCATTAGCGGCAAGTCGCCGATGAAGACCTCTTGCTCCTTGATTTCGCCGGTTTCCTTGTTAATCAGCCGCGTGGGAACGTACATCTGCACCGCATAGGTGCTGTCGCGACGCTTGGCTTCGTCAACGCTGTATTTCGGACATTTGAGCCTGTAGTCTTTCCCCATGAAGTGAAGCTCGAGCTTACCCGTGTAGTCGGTAATCGGGGAAAAGCTATCGAGTTCTTCAATCAGTCCGTATTCCAGAAACCAGCGAAAGCTGGAGCGTTGGATTTCTACCAGATCCGGTAAGGTGAAAGCAGTTGCTGTTAGCTGTTGGTTCGTCATTTATTTTTTACCGAGAACGCTTTATTTCTATGTCAGGTGGCGTCAGCTAAAGGTGGGTTTCCAATCTCGTTTGTCAGGTGTCGTTTCTCATTTGTCCCCTGTCGGCTGTCATTTGTCCTAGGTCCAATGACCCGTTCCCCCACAACCCGTTACCACAGGAGCAACTGGCGGCTTGCAGTATTTCACGGTTTAACTCGTTGCTTGAAATAGAACTTACCCAGAGTAGATCTGCCTGTGCGTTGCTTGCTCTACCATCCGCTTGGCAAGGGGTGCGATCGCCATTTAGCTCCCTTTCGGAGAGTTCCCGAAGCTCGGGTAAATTTAATATTCTAGTTTTTTTGCGCTGTTGTGTCAATGGCTTTGTTGGGAGTTGCTGGGTCTTGTGCTTACAATTGCCAGCGCTTTCTACTTGCGGATCCTTTCCCCTTGGGGGAGGGTTGCGCTCTTCTAAATCAAGCTAAAAAGCCGATTGGCATTTTCGGTGGTTTCCGAGGCAAGACTCTCTAAGGAGACCCCCCGCAGCTCAGCAATTTTTTCGGCCACGTATCGGACATAGGCGGGTTCGTTCCGTTTACCCCGTTTGGGTACGGGAGCCAAAAATGGACAATCGGTTTCTACGAGCAACCTATCTTTCGGCACTTGGCAAGCTGATTCTTGGAGGGCTTTGGCATTTTTGAAGGTGACTATCCCGCTAAAGCTGATGTAGAACCCTAAATCCAGAAACCATTGGGTTTCTTCCGGCGTTCCTCCCCAGCAGTGCATGACTCCTTCGACCCTGCCATACTCATCCCAAAAAGAGCGCAATATCTGTGCCATCTCAAAAGCAGCATCCCGACAGTGAATGATGACTGGCTTATTCACCCGTTGGGCTATTTTGAGCTGCTCTACGAATACTTCTTTCTGCTGTTGGGGATTGTCTGCTTTATAAAAGTCCAATCCAGTCTCGCCGATCGCCACCACTCGTGGCTCCCTCAGCGCTCGAGTTGCGATCGTCTCTCCCATGTTGGCTGTCCACTGGTGCGCCTCTAAGGGGTGTAAACCCACGGCGAAGGACATTTCCGCAAAACGATCGGCTAATGCTTTAATGCTCGCAAATTCTTCTGGTTGGACACAGGAATGAACCAAACGCACAACCCCGGCTTCCCGCCATCGTTCGCGTACAGCCTCTATATCTTGCGCGAATCGATCGAAATTTATGTGAACGTGGGTATCTATCAATTGCATCGGTGTAGTCACTCTGGGGACGGAATATCCCACGGCTGCACTTTCAGAGTCTCCATATCGGAGGCGCTTGGGGCGCTTTGGGAGGCTCCAACCAGTGGATCCTTGGGTGGGGCCTCTTTACCTTTTACTGGAACGAGGGTTTCCTCGCATGAATATTCACGGAAAATACCTCGATACGTTTGGAAGCCCTGTCGCTTTAGCGCAGGGAGGAAAAACGAACGGCGACTTTAGTCGCCTATAGAGTATGAGCAAACGCATAAGCATAACCATCCCTTTTGTGAATTGGTTGGCAATACCTATGGCTAATTCCAGACACCCGACCCGATTGAGTCGTAATATCAAAGCTGCCGGATGCGCGACAGAGAACTCGCCCAACATAAGACCCAATTTTCTTGCCCTTAGTGACAATGGCAGTAACGATATCGCCAGTGCGAAATCCTTGATGAATTTGCACCCGCGAGCGGTGACGCTTTGGAAACCCAAACTTGTCAGTGCCACACATCTGTCGAGTCCCATGTCCTTTTGCTGCAATTAACAACGGGTTTGTAGTCAGGACTTTAAGTGAATCAATTTTCCCAACACTGGCAGCATCTAGCCAGTGGGTTTTGGGTAGGTTTAATCGAGTCCGATTAAACTTGGTTTGTCCCCCCGTGCCTGTCGCCACAGGTAAACCTGTTTGTTTCAGGGCATTGAACAACGCCCACCGGGTTAAATTGACGGCTGCCGCATCTTTGAGCGGTGATTGGGACTGCTTCAGGATACGGTTCAATAGGCTAGGCTTGCCTGATAAAAAGTCTCGAATGTCCCGATTGCTTTTGGATTGATTGCATGAGTGGCAAGCCAGGGTCAGGTTAGAGACCCGGTCAGTGCCTCCTTTCGACCGAGGATGAATATGCTCAAGTTCAAGTGGCAGATTTTCAGCTCCACAGTAAGCACATTTCCGATTCCATTTCTCTAATAAATATTCCCTGACTTCATAGCCTTGCAATTCCCCTTGCTGGTACTCAATGCCCGATATCTCAGGGTTCTGTATGAGTTGCAGGTCGAACCGTACTAGCTCTTGAGCAATGCGGGCAATTGGGGCTAGCCTGCGGAAGCGGTTAACCCATGTCATTGTGGTGTCTACCCGATGTTGTAGGCTAGGGGGAAGCCAACCTTTTGGACGAGTTCGATTCAGAAATCGAGCTTGGCGATAGCGGGTTTTGCGATTTCGCCTGCTTCGTCGTAATTGACGACGGGACAGCAGCGCATCCTTGATTTGCTGCCCTCGGTGTTCAAGCTCCGCCCCGAAGATTACCTTCGTACCCTGTACAACTGCAATTCCTGTGACCTGAGAACCCGGATCGAGTTTAAGTTCTAGGTCTTGTACGGGGATTTCTGGGTAGGCTTGTTTGAGTATGATGGTGAACGGATAACGGCGAAATACGGCGGCATTCCCTGTACTGAGGAGTCGCCGAGCTTTCCCCGGATGCACTCGGTCCAGTGGCCGCTTGTTGGTGTCTAAGACAAAGATAAAATTTGACATTGAATCTCCGTTAAACGGGTAATGTTCTCCTCGCCAATGTTTTTTGGGCTTGTTAGGCTAACGGCACTGCCTTACCCCTCCTAGGGCTGTTTAACCGTTAGCGACAGGGCGACAAACACCGAAAGCATTTGTCGGTGCCATGACCCTAAAAACTTAGCCCCCAAAGGGCTTAGGCTGGTCAGCTATTTGAAGCTGGAGGCATGAAGCCCCCGTGCTTCAGCCGGGGGTGCTGACAAGCTGCTTTACTCCTGGGTTTTCCTGGCGGTTTTCGGGATTTCCGCATCCGCCACTACCCCAAGGAGCGGATTTCGGTTGCGATCGCCGAGGGTGCAATTTGTCGTCAAACCTGCCCCAACATTTTCCCCAGCTCGCTTTTCTGGGATCCATACCTTTGGCTGACGATCTGTAGCAACGGCGAAATCAAGCTCGTTTTTAGCCGCGCGCCCTTGTCGATTCAGGGGGCTACGGTGCCACCGATGGAACCCTCGCAGGTGTTTTATGCAGCCATGAAAATTTTACCACCAGTCGCTTTTTTTTGCCTGATTTTTTCGGCATCAAACAGCTTTCCCGGTGGCGACTGCCTATGTTCTGGAGTTGTCAGGAGTTTGAGTCCTTCTGACAAACAGGGTGGTTGTCGTGACTCATGGCTGAGATTGCCCTAACCGCTGGAGACGGGCGATGGGACGCGCTTTCGCGCCACCCGCGACGCTTCCCCCTGAGTCACTTGCTAAGATGCGGCAGCAGTGGTTTCGCCAACGCTTTTGAGCGCTTTGGCTAGCTGCGATTTCTTCCGTGCCCCGTTGTTCCGATGCAGGACGCCTTTTTTGACGGCTTTATCAATTTTGCTGTAAGCCACATTCTTTCGGCTGTAGACTTCTTGGAGCAACTCGGGGTTGGGATTGTTGCGGTACTCTTCAATGACCGCAAAACAGTTCTTCATCAGGGTTCTCACCGCTGACTTGTAAGATTTATTACGCAAACGGTTGCGCTCGGAAATTTTGACGCGCTTGATAGCAGACTTGATATTAGCCACAGTTGATTCGCGAAAAACTCAATCGAAATAGTACAAACATACAAAATCCTAGATAATCTACTATAACACCAGATCTGGCGCAAATGCTGATGGAAGCGAAAATCCAGGTTAAGCTAGAGAAGAAGGGAAAGGAAAAGCCGTTGCATCGGTAGTCTCGGTTGATGTGGCGGATGACTTTCCCGGTCGGGCAACACCTGAAGATTACCTCCTAACTCCATGTTGCGAATCATTACACAGCTGGCTGAGGCAAAAGCTGAACTCCGGCGAATCTGCGATCGCACTCACGACGACCAAGTTGTCCACAAAGAGGCAACGGTGCGTGAGGTTCTACAGGCTGTCAAACGTCAAGGCGACCGAGCACTCCTGCATTATACGGCTGAATTCGACGCGCAACACCTCAAAGCCGAGCAGTTGCGCGTCAGTGGCTCCGAATTGGATGCTGCCTATCAGCAGGTTCCCAAGGAATTACTCGATGCGATTCGCCTCGCCAAATTTCAAATCGAGGCATTTCATCGACAGCGCATCCCCAAATCTTGGGTTCAATTTGGGGATGATGAAATTGTTCTGGGTAAACGCTATACCCCGGTGGATAGGGCTGGACTCTACGTTCCGGGTGGCACAGCGGCATATCCCAGTACAGTGTTGATGAATGCCATTCCGGCTAAAGTGGCCGGCGTGCATAGGATCGTTATGTGTACTCCTCCCGGACCCCAGAGTACGATAACCCCTGCCGTGCTGGTGGCAGCTCAAGAAGCGGGCATCCAGGAAATCTATCGCGTGGGTGGCGCTCAGGCGATCGCTGCTTTGGCTTACGGCACGGAAACCATCCCTAAGGTAGATGTCATTACCGGTCCGGGTAATATATACGTCACCTTGGCAAAAAAACAGGTCTACGGAACGGTGGGGATCGACTCCCTAGCCGGTCCTTCGGAAGTTCTGATCGTCGCCGATTCGAGCGCGAAGCCGGTGCATGTGGCGGCAGATCTGTTGGCGCAAGCCGAACACGATCCGATGGCTGCCGCCATTCTGATTACCACCGATTCTGGCTTAGCTCGCAAGGTGGTCTCGGAAGTGGACATGCAGCTTGTGGATCACCCGCGCCGCACCCTGACGGAAAAAGCGATCGCTCACTATGGCTTGGTGGTGGTGGTGGATTCTTTATCCACTGCAGCCGAACTCTCTAATGCGTTTGCCCCGGAACACCTAGAACTCGAAGTGGCTGAACCTTGGGATTTACTCGATCGCATTCGCCATGCCGGTGCCATCTTCCTGGGCAATTCCACTCCGGAAGCGGTGGGCGATTACCTCGCCGGCCCTAACCATACCCTCCCGACCTCTGGATCGGCTCGCTATGCCTCCGCCTTGGGGGTAGAAACTTTTCTCAAGCACTCGAGCCTGATTCAATATTCTCCCAAAGCACTCCAAAAAGTCGCGGGTGCGATCGACCAGCTTGCCACAGCGGAGGGTCTTTTCTCTCATGCCGAGTCCGTGCGACGGCGAACTCAAGACAATCCCTAAACTCAGCACTCGGTGGCTTTCCCAACCCACCCGCTTGCCACCGACTCCGTTCAGGGGTAGGCAAGTCCGCCCTTCTGGCTCTCGATCGCCTCCCCTCCTATGCCGATTGATTTCAGTCGGCTTTTTTATTTCCCCAGCTATCCGCCCCTCATCCCCCCATCGGAGGTGGCAACACCCTGGCAACTTTTCTTCCCTCTCCCGCGCTTTGCCGCGTTGCCCCTTCACCCCACCAGGGATTGAGGAAGACCGTGGCGAACCCCGATCGAGACCGCCGCGCGCCGAATCCGTCTCGATCGCCTAAAAATTCCCCTCCTGTTTCGCCTCCCCCAGGGGCGGTGCGGATTCGCCCTAGCCATTCTTTGGCTATAGACCTTTTTTAAGCTACCGCTCCCTCCACTGTCAAATCCCTGTGGTGCGAATCCCCACCCCTCCCCTCCCCTTTCTTTTCACAACCCCCTGGAATATTCTCCATGAACCACCACCCCTCCCTCAACAAAGCAACCCGCCTCAAAACCTCATAGAAGCGATCGCCTCGTAACTTCCCCAAGCGCAATTTTGTCAGAGAATACCGCTACACTATGCCTTGAACGAAATTGTTTCGGGAAAGACGGTTTCCCCCAAAAACCCTGCCTTTCCCCCAACACCCCCTTTTTCAGCCTTCAGCCAGCATTTAGGAGACATCTGTAGTGATTAATACAATTCTCGTGGCGCTTGATGCATCTGAGCTATCCGAGCAAGCGATCGCCACCCTTCATAACCTCAAGCTCGAAACCATGACCCAAGTCATCCTCGCTCACGCGATTGCCAATCATCACTCCGACTTGGATCTCGTTGTGGATAGACCCACCGCCGAAACCGAAGCATTGCCTTATCGCACCATTGAAAAGCAGCTCCAAGCCTATCAAGAAAAAATCCCCTGCAACAGCCAAATTGAAATCGTCAGCGGCGATCCAGCCGAAGAAATCGTGCGTTTAGCCAACATTTACCAGGCCGATCTGATTTTAATTGGAAACCGGGGATTAACCGGCATCAAACGCATTGTTGAAGGTTCCGTCAGTGCTCAAGTCGTCGCAGATGCACCCTGCTCGGTTCTGGTCATCAAGCCAAAATAGCATCGAGCGGATCGGTTGGACGACTCAACTTGTCCCGTTGCGCGGCGGGATATGCCCTTAAAAGGGGTAAACCTGAAATGAGAAAACCACCCCATTATCTTGCAAGGACTCCCCGCGACGCTCAATATCGCTGAGGGGAAACCCCCAATCCAACCGCGCGCTAAATCGCTCGTGCTGCCAGCGCACTCCCAAACCGCCACTGACCAATGTATTTGGAGAAGCCACCTTGCCGCTGGTTTGCCAAACCGTTCCCACATCGATAAATGGAGCCATTTGAATCGATCCCCACCCTTCGGGGTCGCGAACCAGTGGCACGCGCAATTCCAGGGATGCGATCGCCCCGTTGTCTCCCACTCTTTGATTTTGGCGATATCCGCGCACGGTATCGATGCCCCCAACACTAAACTGCTCCAGAGGCAACAAAGAATTCGGCGTTAGCTGAGTGGCAAAGCGCGCCACGCCGAGCACATCTCCCCCTAAATCTTGCACCCATTGAAACTGTCCCAACCAACTGACAAACTGACCGTCGGGTTCGTTGTCTCGTGCCGTCGCCCCTAACAGATCCAACCCCACGCTAAACTGCGATCGCGCCGCTAACACTAGCTTCGGCGTGCGCCTCACCCACTCTTGCGTCAATCGCAGGGCCGTCACCTTCGATTCTCCCTTTTCCGGTCCGGAGGAAAACGAAAACGGCATGTCCTCATACAAAAATGTCCGACTTTGACGCCAATCTGCCGCCACAGACAAGGCAAATTCCTCCTCGGAACTTTGCACGATCGGTTGCCGAAACCCGATCGAAACCGTCTGGGTGCGTCCCTCAATCTCCAATTCATCAAACGGATCTTCAATAATATTGCTGTCACTATTGCGATAGCGCAAGCTTAGGGTGCCATTGCGAGCATTCATCGGCACTTCGTAACGAATATCGTAATCATTCACCCCAGCCGTGCGACCATATTCCGCCCGAATCGCATCGCCGAAACCAAGCACATTATTGTGACTGAGGGCGGCACTATAGCGGATCGAACCCACAGTGGGGGAGTCGTAATTTTCTACCTTCAACACGCCAGACATCGCCGACGCCTCGGTAACGTTTAACGTCAACACACTCCGCCCGGGGGTGGTTCCCGCTTTTAACTGCGCCCGAACCGAACTCAAACGCGGGTCGAGTTGCAACAGTTGCAAGGCTTGTTCGAGGGCGTAGAGGTCGATGGGAGGATCCGCTGCTAAGCCAATGCGATCGCGCAGGTAGCTTTCTGTGAGTCGGTTCAATCCCTCAATCTCGATCCGTTCCAATTCCCCCTCTACTGCTTGAATCTCGATCGCTCCATCGGATACATCCTGGGGCGGCAAAAATGCCCCGGAGGTCACGTACCCATGCGCTACATACAAATCGGCTATGCTCATCCGAATCGCTAACAGGTCTTCAAATGTGGCCGATTTGCCTTCATAAGGACCGACTACGCGCTGGATTTCTTCTGGGGAAAATACGGTATTTCCCAACACTGTGACCTCGCGCACCATCACCGTTGTCCCGGGTGCGGATGCAGGGGTTTCTGGCGCGGTTTCCGGGGGTGTCACTGAGGGTGCAGGTTCGGTGGGCATTGGGGTGTCTGGCAAGCGCTCCCAATCCGGCGATTGCGGCTCTACGGTTCCTGGCGGAATCTGTGGAATGGTCTGAACCCATAACACCGGGGGCGGGGTTTCCATCCCCCGGACAAACTCACCGGGGGGATCGGTGCAATTGCCAGCCACGGTATTGGCGTTGAACGCAATCGAACCCGTAACTCCTCCGAGAAAAATGGCGATCGTGAATTTTATTTGTCCCATAAAACCCTAGGCGAGGATAGTATTTTTTTATAAAGTACAATGAGTCTCGGAAAACTCTGGAGTCTAACTTCAGTTAATTGGTGTAATGCTGCCTGTCATCTATTTATTCCTTTACTTGAAAAAGGCTAACACGATCGGCGAACAGTTCCCGATTCCCCGCCTGCTTACTGCCGAAAGGAATAGTAGGGTGCCAATTTGGTATGGCTTGCAGGCTGCACTTTCCTCTGCTTTGCCTATTTCTATTTCGGGGTATTTTATTTTAAAACAACCCGTTTTTGTCGGCTTTAATGCTCAAGGAATTTTCGATTTTCCTGAAATTTAGTCGGAGGACTATGATAAATAAATCGCCCATTTAACAATGAGATTAAAAATGAAGGGGATAAAAATGAATCGTAGATGCTTTCAGCCCTCTGGGTGCCTCTCTCGGCGTCGGCGCTTTGCTAAATCCCTGGGGTTATTTTTGGCAGGAGTTTTTTTGGTGGGTATTCTGGGAATATTTCCGGGGAAAGAATTCTGGGCGAGTGAATTTTTCCCCACAAAAGCCACCGGGGTGGAACTGCCGGTGGAGTCTCTGGTGCAACGGGGAATCGATCGCTATCACGCCGGGGAATTTGTCGGGGCGATCGCCCTGTGGCAAGATGCTTTATCCCAACTCGATGCCACGATTGGATGCGAGTCTGAAGTGGATTGCGCTGTGGTATATGGCAATTTAGCTCGCGCTTATCGCGAAATCGGACAGCTCGATCGCGCAATTCTCAATTGGCAGCAGGCATTTGAGATTTATCAAATACACCTGGAAACCCCAGGTGCCTCTCGAGAGGCGATCGCTATCGAGTTAGCCCGGTTACTCAGCGATCGCGCACAAGCTTATAACGAGTTAGGACAACATCAACAGGCAATCGAACTGTTGGCAAAAGCGCAAGACTATGTTAAAAATACCCCAGATTCTCTGACTGAAGCAGCCATTCAAGGTGCCCTGGGAAATGCTTATTGGGGTGCTGGGCAATACAAAGCCGCGATCGCCGCACTGACCGAGAGTTTAGAAATTTCTCGCAATTTACAGCATTCTGCTTACGTGGCAACTGCCTTAAATCATTTAGGAAATGTTTACCTCAGTCGCTCCAAACGCTTTCAATATCAAGCCAATGTGGCTAACTTAGAAGGGGATGTTTCGGAACGAGAGCGCTTGTTGGATCTAGCTGCCACCAACCTCCAATCCGCTAAAACCTCCTTCGAACAAAGCGCCAGTGAAGCCGCAACCATCGGCAGCATTAAACAAGTCACGGCGTTGTTAAATCTTAACCGCGTTTTGGCTCGATTATCCCGCGATTCCACCGTGGATTTTCGCCGGGAAATCAGGGAAAATCGCGATCGCGCTCTAGAGATTCTCGCCACTGCACCGGATTCTCGCGCTAAAGCCAGAGCTTTGATTAATATCGCTTCTTCGTCGCGTCTTTCCATGTCCTCGGAAAACCGCAAACAATTGTTAAACGCAGCGATAACTGTGGCGCAAAATCTCGGCGATCGCCGCACGGAATCTTTTGCCCTCGGTAGCTTAGGGCATCTTTACGAAGAGGCGGAGGACAATTCCACCGCTATGGAACTGACTCGACAAGCTGAATTTGCCGCGCAAGAAGTGCAGGCGGCGGAAAGTTTATATCGGTGGGAGTGGCAAGCCGCGCGCCTGTTCAAAGCACAGGGCAACATTGAAAACGCCATCTCTGCTTACAATCGCGCGATCGCTACCTTGCAAACTATTCGCAGCGATATTCTCGCCGCTAACCCGGATATTCAATTTGACTTTCGCGATGCTGTAGAACCGGTTTATCGCGAACTGATTGCCTTGCTATTAAACAGTAGCATGGAGCGGGAATTTTCCCCCAACCCGTCAACGGAAAATTTTTCCCGATTTTCTTCGCATTCAACCCTCGCATATTCTGCCCAAAATCAATCGAAAATTCACGAAGCTTTAAATATTTTAGATTCCCTTAAATTAGCTGAATTGCGGAATTTCTTTGGCGATGATTGTGTGGAAGTCGCACAAGACACTGCCGATAATCAGTTGGAGGCAGATGCAGCAGCAATCTACTCGGTTATTTTAGGCGATCGCACGGAACTGATTTTAGAATTACCCGGAAATTCCCAACAACCGCCTCTGCTGAAACGCTATCCCATAGAAATTTCCGCCTCCGAATTACAAGCTAAAATTAATCAGTTTCGGGAATTTCTCGAAAAACGCTCTACCTATGAATATATCACCTACGCTCAAAACTTATACGACATTCTCATTCGTCCTTTAGAACGGGATTTAATCCTGGCTCAACCGAAAACATTAGTATTTATTCACGATGGAGTTTTGCGAAAAGTGCCGATGGCAGCGCTTAATGATGGAGAAAAATTTTTAATCCAAAAATATGCGATCGCTACCACTCCCAGTCTCAGCGTCACCACCAATTCCTCCCAAAAATCTCGACAGCTCAAAGCCCTAACATTGGGTTTAACCGTTGCAATTCCACCCTTTTCCGCTCTCAACAATGTAGCCACCGAAGTAGAGCGAGTCAATTCTATTTTAGGCGGCGCTAAACTGCTCGATGAAGAGTTTACCACCACTCGATTGGTCGAGCAATTAGAAAAAGGCGAGTATCCTATCGTTCATATGGCCACCCACGGCAAATTTGGTGTAGATTCGGACAATACTTTTTTGCTTTCTTTTGATTCTAAAATTACAATTGAGCAAATCGATAACCTGTTGCGTTCCTATCGCGATCGGCAACAGCCGGTGGAACTCCTAACCCTCAGCGCTTGTCAAACCGCAGCAGGTGACGATCGCGCTGCCTTGGGTATTGCTGGAGTGGCAGTTCGCGCCGGGGTCGAAACCGCTTTAGCCACTCTGTGGTTCATTAACGACGCCGCCACCGTTCCGCTGATTGAAGAATTTTACACTCAGCTACAACAACCCAACATTTCTAAAGCACAAGCCCTCCAAAAAGCTCAAATTAAAATGATTGACAACCTCGCTTACAACCATCCCGCCGTGTGGTCGCCGTTTATTTTAATCGGCAATTGGCAATAAAATTGGTCATTGGTCAATTGTCATTGGTTATTGGACAAAGGAGAAAGGAGAAAGGAGAAAGGAGAAAGGAGAAAGGAGAAAGGAGAAAGGAGAAAGGAGAAAGGAGAAAGGAG
>NZ_JAJENT010000433.1:0-2159 GCF_035615515.1 Phormidium sp. CCY1219 | reverse complement strand
AGACATTGTTGCGTCTGTTCTGATTGCTCGTAACGTTGGCTTCGCTAATGTTCAGAGTCGGTACTTTCCAAATCGCACGGTCTTAACCCCTTAGGAGTGTTTAACGATTTGGTTCTAGAGCCTGGAACTAGCACGCATCCCAGGGTAGGAACGTTAACTCTTGCTCTGAACGTAGCCAGTTAAGGCTTAAGCTGGTCAGCTATCCTGTTGCAGGAGGGCACGAAGCCCCCGTGCTTCAGCCGGGGGTGCTGACTCTCCTGCGCTGTTCCCCGAACCCCAGTGGGTTTACGCTTCTTCCTCTTCCTCTTCGTCGGGAGGATAGAAGAAGCCCTTCGAGCGTCCCGTCAAAACGGACTTCCCTAGAGAAAGCGCTTTCTCAGCTTCCAGGGCTGCCTTGCGCTTCCAAACTGCTTTGCGCTGATTGCGCTTGGTTTTCGAGGTTCTTTTCTTTGGAACCGCCATGAGTGTAATCCCTTAAGTGATTGACAACCTTACCATTTTAAGACAAAATCTCAGATCTGGCTCAAACGCCCAACGAGTATTTTGCCCCAAACGCGGCTGAGACGAGGGTCACAAATCCGCACAGATGCCACCCTCGGCAAATCTCCCCCACGATGCTGGGGGAAAACAGGGGGTGGGTTTTGACCGGCGATATACAACCGGCGGAGAGGATCGGGTTATTCGGGAGACTCGGGTTGGTGCGTATCGTGTTCGATGACAAAAACGTTCGCGTAGAGGTTAGCGATGATTTGCTGGCCTTGTTGCGTCAGTCCTAAGTAGTGTAGGGCATCTTTGATGTAGGGATAGACGCTATTCCAATAAACCTTGGGATAGTTGGCGCGCAAATCCCCGGGATTGCTGTAGCCGAGTTTTTTATTCATGCCAATTTCTTCAAATTCATAGAACAGGGCGCTAACTTTTTTCAAGTAGCGCGGATCGCTGAGTTGTCCGATTAAAGAAGCCGCACGAACTAAACCCGGAAAGTTGTTGGTATCTTGGCGATCGGCGGCAACGGGCATGGGGAAGCGAGTCAGTTCGATATTGTGTTTAATCAGTTCGGCATCAATGAGTTTGTGACCGCCAAATCGCTCTTCGACAAAGAGTTTGCCCCGATCGACGCGGTAAGGGGTCAGGCTGGCTGCAGTTGCTCCGGGATCCAATGTCACGGTTTCGCCATTTTGCCCTGTGGCATAAATACCCGGTCTATCTTGCTTGCAGACTCCTTTCACGTAGCCGATGTCATGGCAGACTAGCGAAATGATGAAGTGCAACCAATCTTCGCAAGAAACTCCCCCATCGCGGATGTGTTTGCCGCGCATAATTTCTTGCCCCACTAAGGTGACGTTGATGGTGTGTTCCACATTATGGTAAAGCGCATCGGTGTTGGCGAGGTTTTCCAGGGCCATGTGTCCCGCCCAGCCAATGATATCTGCATAGTCGGGTTTCAGCCCGCCGTAGGTTCGATGGTAGCCTTGTTTGAGCTGTTTTACGAAGTCATCTATTAAAATTTCAGTGGAATTGAACATATCCAGTTCTCCCGTGATGGTTTGAGTGCCGACACCCTGAATAGTGCGTGAAGCCCGACGGCCCACACTGACTTATCATCTCAATAGTAAGGAGTGAATGGTGCAAGTATTTTGAGCTGCCTCAAACTGCAAGCTCCCTGGTGGACTCTGGCGGGTTGGGCATTGACGATCGCGGTTTGGCGGGGGGTAGGGGGTGGAGGGGGTGGAAAAATCGGATGCATTTTGACCGAGGGTCTGGGTTTTGCGCGATTTGGCAGCGATCGGGAATCTGAGAAGAGGAGGCGATGGGGATTTGGATTCAAGGGATGCGACCCCCTTGCTCTTGCCCGTCACGAACCGCTACAGACTCCAGAAAAGATAAGAGGGCGCAGATCGCGGCGGCTTCTATACATGAGCGGTTTCATTGCTGTGAAACGCCTGTGATTGAGGGTTGGGGGGCACATTTTTCTCACATAGGGACAGCCGAGGGGGCGATCGCTCCGGTTCATCGAAAATTAGGGGTTGGCAAGGGGGGCGAATGGAAACCCCTGTCATTTATGTATGGGGAGGAATTCGCCCCCCCCCTTACATAAACAGCACTCCCACAGGACTTCCTTTTTTTAGAAAGTACAAGGCTCCATTTCCCGGTGTACG
>NZ_JAJENT010000432.1:0-15028 GCF_035615515.1 Phormidium sp. CCY1219 | reverse complement strand
GCATTGCCCACCGGAGGCCATGCTAGGAGGCTGAGCCTCGCGGGAGGGTTCCCAGGCTGAGCCTGGGAACGAGTTGGATGCGAGTTGGATGCGAGTTGGATGCGGGCATTGCACGGATTGGCATTGCCCACCTTACGGCAGGAAAGATTAAAATCCTGAAACATTCCCCCAAAACAGGATAATAATGAGTTATCGTGGTGAGATAACAGGCGCTACCCTGGTAAAGTTGTATGAAAAAATTTCTGCTCCTCGGCTTATTTATTGTCGGATTGAGCTTTGCTCTATTTAACTTCAAAGGATTGGCCAACCAAGGCACCTTTGAATCCATCGTACTGGATTTTCGGGAGGACATTCCCCCCGCCCAGGTAGAGAAACAATTGAGCCAACTGTCAAACGAGTATGGGCTAGCCCCACAACTCAACAGCGAATTTTCTTGGCAAGACAATTTGTACCTGGTTCGAGGCGATCGCGACTTACTCGGTCGCCTGAAAAAATCCGACCTGTCCAAATACACGGAATACATCGAACCGGCCTATCAGTATCGGGCCTTGGACACTCCCAACGACCCCCTCTACGGGCAGCAGTGGAACCTCCGCAGCATTAACGCAGAGAAAGCGTGGGCAGACACGAAAGGCAGCGGCGTCACCGTCGCAGTTATCGATACCGGCGTCAGTCGAGTTCCCGACTTAAAAGATACCAAATTTGTCAAGGGGTACGACTTCGTAAACGATCGCGAATTAGCCGATGACGACAACGGGCATGGCACCCACGTAGCCGGCACCATTGCCCAAACCACCAACAACGGCTATGGCGTCGCCGGGATTGCCTACGAAGCCAGCATCATGCCCTTAAAAGTGCTCAGCGCAGGCGGTGGCGGAAACATTGCCGATATCGCCGAAGCGATTAAATTTGCTGCCGATAACGGCGCAGACGTGATTAACATGAGCTTGGGCGGAGCCGGTGAAAGCAACGCCATGAAAGAAGCGATCGCCTATGCCCACAGCAAAGGCGTCGTCATCGTCGCCGCCGCCGGAAACGAAAACCGCAATAGCGCCTCCTATCCCGCCCGCTACGCCAACGTCATCGGCGTGGCGGCGATCGACTCCACCGGCGAAAAAGCCCCCTATTCTAACTTTGGAGCCGGCGTGGATATTGCCGCCCCAGGTGGCGACACCACCAAAGGCGATGCCGGTGGTATCCTGCAAGAAACCATTTCCATCGACCCCGACACTCGCCGCCCCGGCTTTGCCTTTAAAGCCTATCAAGGCACCAGCATGGCATCCCCCCATGTGGCCGGCGTTGCAGCATTAATCAGAGCCTCTGGCGTAGAAGAACCGGACCTAGTGACCAAAGTGCTGCAAGAATCGGCACGCCAAGTGAAAGACGACCCGATGAACCACTTTGGAGCCGGCCATTTGGATGCCGCCAATGCCCTAGTAGTGGCCAAACGCGGTAACTTTGACTTCGGCGCAATCTTCGGCGACTTCTTCCGCTGGTTGCGCGACAATGGCTATCTCAACCCCCGCTTCTGGATCGATGGTGGCGTCTATGCCCTGTTGCCAAAAGTGCTGATGGTAGTGGGTTCGTATATTATTGCCTGGTTGTTGAAAACCTATTTCCCCTTCACTTGGACCTGGAGTATGGTCAGTGGATTGGTGGCCGGCAGTTCTGGATTGTTCGTATTGCGCGGATTCTATATCTTTGACTTGCCCCAATGGCCTTTTCGCGTCATGGGTAGTTCCATTCCCGAATTGGGCAGTGCCATTCAAGGGAATGCAGCCCTCAACCCGATTTTTGCCAGCGTAGTCATTCCGGCGGTCCTGGTGGTATTGCTTCTGGGACATTCGCAATGGAAGTGGTTCGCGATCGGCTCGAGTATCGGCGTGGCAAGCTGTCTCGCCGTAAGTGCCTTTTTGGCTCCCGCACCCACCCTGCTGTGGATTGGAAGTGGCATCGGCGCGCGCGCTTTCTTGCTGGTGAATGCCGGATTGTGCTTTGCGTTAGCCCGCTTGGCAATGAAAGGTGAGGGACAAGTAGCATGAGCGTAACCGTACAAGGCAAAATCGAACGTCGCGATATCGGCACCGGTGCTTGGGCGCTGGTTGCCGATGATGGCCAATCTTACGAGATTTATCAAGGCGCACCTTCCGCATTGTTGAAACCGGGCCAAATGGTGAAGGTAGACGGCGAAGTGCGCGATGATGTGATGACAATGGCTGCGATCGGGCCTGTGCTAGAAGTGAAATCTTTCGAGGCGATCGCCGACCAATAAGGCAGGCTTTCTCCGGTTCCCCGCTTTCCCGGGAATACCTTTGGAATACACAACCCCTGCCCTTCCCTAAAGTTTTCGCCCGCCCGCGCGGGCGAATTTTTTTATCTCTCAAAAACGCCCAACAGGCGATCGGGGTGTGGTAAACGAACCTTCGCCCACCTACGCCGGCTATTTTGGATTGGTCATCGACTTAACAGGATATCATATAAATTATACAGAAATAGATGCAAACAAATAGTCCGCCTAGGCGGAGTTAACCTGTGCCAAGGCGCGATTTCAATCCCCCGCCTTTCATTATCAACCGCCGATGATATAAAAAATAGTCCGCCTAGGCGGAGTTAACCTGTGCCAAGGCGCGATTTCAATCCCCCGCTTTGATTGGCCCGCTCGGACAGTTGTGCTAAAATAAAGCGCGATCGCCCTGCAAGTCATAGAAAGTAATACTAAAATGGGCTTGACAAAAGATACTTTGTATGATAAGCGGCGATCGGGCTTTGAGCGTCGTGGGGGATCCAAGGGAAGGGGTGAGGCGTTGAGTGTCAAAAGAGTTGAGCCAGGGAGAAGAAGTTTTTCAGAGTGCAAAAAATCGCGTCAGGGAAAGCGGTTGGAGTGATTCTGCCGAGAAAATTCGGCTGATTTTCTTCCCAGAATCCTCCCCGGCGGAAAAAATGCTGCTAAAATAGCGATAGGGATAAAAAAAGTTAAGTCCCGATCGCGCGGGAATCTTCTGCGCCAGTGCATCTCTTCATTCCGAGTCAGTGGGAGCATGTACTAGACTTGCGCGCGCGAAGCTGCTAAGATTTTATAAATGCCTTTCAGGGAATATCGCTCTAGAGTTGTTGCAACTCTCGAGCCGTCTACAGCCGAATCTCAACCGAAAGATGACCGGGAATTGGGCAAACAACGGTTGAGTTTGTAAATAAAAAAACCCGCCCCCGGAGGGGCGGGAGGTGTCAATCAGGGTGCATCTACCACTCTATTGTTCGCGTTAAAAAATCGGCTTTCCGGACAGTTAAGGCACAAAATTGACAAACCCGAAAAAAAACTCCCAGGGTGTTAAGCCTGAGAGTTGAAAGAGGGTGAATCTACGCAAATAGGATTCGCGCCTAGGGAAATCCCATCCGGATGGGCTGGATCCAGGGGGTGGGATTGATTGGCAAAGCAGTAGCGCGATCGCCTGAAATGGCGATCGCCAGGGGAATTTTTCATTAAGTTTGGTAAAAATCCTCCTGAAGCGGTAACTTTTGACAGTGCCGTGCGTCTACTTCCGTAAAATCTCCGAACGATGAATATGGAAATCCAGTGCTTCGAGCCTACTCGTTGTGAGTGAGACCGTCCGCGCGAGATTTCCCTCTATTGAATTAAAAATTTTCCTCTGCCGGTATAGGAGACATCAGCGATTTGAGCGCTTAACATATAGAGTAAACCAACCAGGAACATTATCGATCCAAAATTTAACCCAAGCCCGCAGGATTGACGCAGTGAGCAGGAGTGCAGTGAAGCTGTGACCGAGAAATTTGAAGAATTGCATATTTCTGTCACCCCAGTGGGGGACGAACAGTATTTGGTGCGAACCGAACAAGCACCGAAAGGGGTGCTACCGGCGGAAGAGCAGGTAGTTTGGCCCCTCGAGGAGTGGTTGCGCCAAGCTGCCACCCTGATGGAAGACCCCCTCGTAGGGTGGCTCAGAGCCAGTGAGGGAGAAGTCCCGAGCGAATTGTCTGCCGCCAGCGGCGAGTTGGAGTCGGGGCAAATAGCCGCCACGACCCAGACCACCCGCACCCGGTTTCGCAGTTTAGTCGAACTGGGGGAAGAACTTTATAACGCCTTATTTCAAGGTAGCTTGCGCGATCGCCTGACCTCAGCCCAGGCGATCGCCCATAACCGAGGCAACGTTTTGCGATTGCGCCTGGGACTCAAAGGCTCTCGCCTTCCCAGTCTTCCCTGGGAAGTCATCCACGAAGACGCCCGGGCGATCGCCACCGGCAAAGATATCGTGTTTTCGCGCTATCAGCCCACCTTAGCCCCGGTTGCCTTACCCAACTCCTCGAGCGATCGGGTAAAAATTTTAATGGTACTCGCCGCCCCCACCGATCGCGAAAACCTCGGCCTCAAACGCGAAGCCCTCCACCTGCGCGAAGAACTGAAAAAGCGCTGGCGCGGGAGCACCCCCGTCATCGGAAACCCTCCAGAAATCGAACTCCATATCCTCGAACAACCCGATCGCGAAGAACTCACCCGCGCCCTAGAACAAAACCACTACCAAGTCTTGCACTACTCCGGTCACAGCAATGTCGGGCCTGCAGGAGGCGAACTGTATCTCGTCAGTCGCAAAACCGGCTTAACCGAAGTCTTGACCGGTGACGACCTCGCCGGACTGCTGGTCAACAGCGGCATTCGCATGGCCGTCTTCAACTCTTGCCGAGGAGCCTACTCCGCCACCTCAGACCCCACCGATGCCACCGGGCGGCGCACCCTAGCAGAAGTCCTGGTGAAGCGCGGCGTCCCCGGCGTCCTGGCAATGGCGGAACGAATTACCGATGAAGTCGCCCTCACCCTCACCCGGCTGTTTTACTACAACATCAAGCAAGGATATCCGGTGGATCTGAGCTTGAACCGCGCCCGCCAAGGGTTAATGTCCGCCTACGGATCCAACCAACTCTACTGGGCGCTGCCGGTCCTCTATCTGCATCCGGAATTTGACGGATATCTCACCTCCGCACCGGCCACCGCCGCCACCCAAGCCCCTACCAACGCTTTCCCCGCCCGTCGCAGCCACCCGCCCCTCGCCGGGGCGCGGGAAAATCGCCTCTCGGCGGCACACAACTTCCCCTCTCAGACGAGAAATCAGCCCCCCGGTCCCGCCCAGTGGGACGCCGAGGTAGAACCACTGCATGAGGAAGACTTGGAGGGGGTTTATGAGGATTTGATGTACGACGATTTTGCCGACGAAGAGGCGGAGTCCTTGGTATCGGATTTGTTGGGGAGCATTATCGGCCCACATCCGGACGCCGAAACCGAGACTCAGACCCACGCCCTACCACAGGGCGATCGCACTCCCTCGCAATTGTCCGCCACCACTGCGGTGGGCGCGCTTCCCTCCCCGCCTCCATCCCCGGCGACAAGGAATTCCCAAGCATCGGCATTGTCAGCGGCGGAGTCCTCTTCTGCGGAGAATCAGTCAGTGTCCGGAAACGGAAAATCCTGGCGCGTGAAACTGTGGCCCGTAGCCGGCGCGATCGGGGTAGCGGCGATCGCCCTTTTCGGCTTCGGTCTGTGGCGCACTCGCAGCCTGGAAACTACCCGGGATCCCCTGCTCGACCTTCCCCCCACCACCTTGTCCGCCCCTGCAACCCCGCCAGAAGAAACCCCACCGGTGGATTTGGCCACCCTCAATACGCCGGAAGTGGCAAAACTGGCCTTTGGATATTTCAATGAAGGAGAGGCGATCGCCGCGCAAAAGGCAGTGGAAGAATTATTACGCCCCCAACGCGGTGCCATTAATTTTGCCGAAGCCGTACTCAGTGCGGTACCCGATCGCGATAAATCCGACCCCGCCATTTCCTTTCTCTGGGGTCGCGTGGCATGGCAAGCCCTGCAAACTGGCAATCCCAAATATAGTTTGGATGATGTCCGCCGATACTGGAGTCGCGCCGTGCAAAAAGAGCCTAACTCTCCAGTATATCTCAACGCCCTCGGTTTTGTCTACTACGCTGCTGGAAATTTCCAAAAGGCGCAAGATGCCTGGTTGCAATCCCTCAAGTTGCTGGAAAAAATGCCCGCCACGGGGTGGAAAAGTACCGCAGAGGATAATTCCGGCGGCTTATCTACCGCAGCGCAACCCGCCCCCCTGGAAAGTGAAGAAGCCCTCACCGCCTACGCCGGGTTAGCGCTGGTGTTGCAAAAGCGTTTGCCCGAGTTGCCCGAGGGCGATCGCAATGCCCTATTGGGCAAAGCGAGGAAGCAGCAAGAAATGGTCCTGTCTGCGGATCCGCTGAATTTTCAACCGGAGGCCCTGGGGAAAAATTGGCTGTGGCCCGAGGGGGCGATCCAAGATTGGCGATCGCTGATGCAGGAGCAAAATTGAACCGGAAGAATTGAGACTCTATCTTCAATTTCTCAATTCTTCGGTCTTTTCAGCCACTTTGACATCATCAGCGACCCGGTGGCGCAGCTAAGGGCGATCGCCCCAAATACCCCCACCGGCACTTTTTCGGCCCGCTCTACCCTTTCCCTCCCCGGTGGCGCAGGGGGTGTTTGACTGAAACTGGGATTGAGCAACACCATCACCGCGCCAAATGCCATCGCCCCCATCGATAGCACTGCGCCCACCAGTAAAATCCAGGCATGACGCAACAGAAATCGCACCACAGGAGGCAAGGGACGCCGCTTTTTCTTCTTCCGTCGGCGACGCCTCCGAGGTTGCTCGGGGGACGCAAATTGCCGCAACCGCTGTAGTTGGCGGTCCCGAGTGCGAGTTAACTCCATCCAATAGTCAAAGTCGTTGTGTTGGGTGGAGGCTATATCCCGCAACCGCGCAACTTGCGTCTCTCGATGGGGGATAAAGCTTCGCAACCGATTGAGCTGTCTGCGATCGCGCGCATCATCAAGGTTTTTCAACACTCTCGAACCCACTCCTCACTCCTAGGACCAATCGCGATCGGCGCTAAGCACCATAGGCGGTTGCCCGCTATCCGCTTTCGCCGATCCGATGCCGTTGTCTTAATTAGTATGTCGCTCTAATGCTAATTGAAGCAAGCGATCGACTAATTCGGGGAAGGATACTCCGGTTTTTCCCCACAATTGTGGGTACATGCTTAACGCCGTAAACCCCGGTAGGGTATTGATTTCGTTGATGAGAATTTCGCCGCTGGCTTCGAGATAGAAAAAGTCCACTCGCGCCAATCCGGCCCCATCCACGGCTTCAAAGGCTTGAATCGCCCGCTCTTGAATTTGCGCGGCGATCGCCTCGGGAATCTGTGCCGGAATTAACAAATTGGCTTTTCCATCGGTGTATTTGGTCTCGTAGTCATAAAAATCACTCTCGAAGGTAATCTCTCCCACCACCGATGCTTTCGGATTCTCGTTGCCCAATACGGCACATTCCACTTCCCGCGCCTCGACTCCCGCCTCTACAATTAAGCGGCGGTCGTAGCTGGCGGCACTATCCAATGCCGCTTCTAATTCCTCGCGCGATCGCACTTTGGAAATCCCCACGGAAGACCCTAAATTTGCCGGTTTGACAAAACAAGGATACCCCAATTTCGCCTCGATTTCGTCGCATAGTTTGGGAAACACGCAAGGATTCGACCACACGCGATCGCGCGTCACCTCCACATACTTCACCTGGGGCAACTGCGCTCTCTCGAAGGCAGTTTTCATCGCCAGTTTGTCCATTCCTACCGCAGAACCCATGACGCCAGTTCCCACAAAGGGCACGCGCATTAAGGTGAGCAATCCTTGAATGGTCCCGTCTTCTCCATTCGGTCCGTGCAAAATCGGAAACCATACCTCTATCTGCGCCGCTTCTGGGGGAAATTTCCACAATTGCTTTTTGTCGAATTCTTCTTCGCTTTGCGGCGCAACCCCAGCGTTAAGCACCTGTTGGGCAACCTGCGGACCGTGCCAACTCCCTTCTTTATCGATGTAAAATGGGTGGGTTTCGTATTTCTCGGCGTTTTTATCCCTTCCTAAAGCAGCGGCGATCGCCTTGGCGGAAATAATCGATACTTCATGTTCGCCGGATCTTCCCCCGAATAATAGCCCAACCCGCAATTTTGACATGTTTTATTCCTCTCTATGGTCTGGATTTTAAGGTTAAGATTTTAGCCGTTTCCTAGGATCCAAAATCTCTCCTCTAAAATACCACTGCCTTTATTGCTCATCCGCTTGCTCGAAATTGCGATCGCGCTTCACTACCGATCCATCCTCATCGGTCCGGTAAATCTTCTGCTGTTTGCGATCGCCTACCACCACTTCCCAACCCCTGACTAGCGCTTGGGTACAAAATACCTCCGGATCCGCTAACCCCAAGCAGCCATCAGGCCAGGTTTTTTGTCGCGCGTCTACAATCTGCCATTCCTCCCGCGACTCACCCCTGTCTCTCGCTGCTGCTTCTCGTACCGCATCGGCCACGGATTTGGGAAGTTCGGCTGGGGCAATCCTCTCCGATTGGCTGGCGAGTGCCCCCAGATGCCCTTCCACAGGACTTCCTTGGGCGACTAATCCTTCTGCACTCCCGAAGGCAATGCTCAAACATACCGCCACAACTGTCACTCGCCCTATCCAACCCATCCAATTCTTCCCAGTCTGACGCCACCACTGGCTTTCTGGATTCCCCCCGGCGCGCAAATCCCCACTTGCGCTGATGTCGTTCTTCCATTTGAGCGGTAAGATCATCTCTCTATCCCTGTTTGTGTTTTCGCTTTGGTCTTCTATTTTGACCGATGCGATCGCCTGCGTCCATTTTTTTTCCCGCTGGGCGCTAAAAAAAAAGGGGGTGGGGGGAGAAAATTGGGCGAAATTATGCTAGACTATATCATAATGGGAATAGTGGCAAAAATAAAAAAATTGCCACTATTCCCATTATGAATAAAGCATACCAGGAAAATCAACCCCTGTCTACCCTTTTTTCCAGAAATGCCGCCAAATTTTGTAAATTTTTGTAAAAAAAATAAAAATTATTGATGGGATAGAGAGAAGGAATAAACTGGAGTGAATCAAACTCAGCGATCGCGAAGGGAAGAGAAAGGGGAGTCGTTGCGCGGTGGAGAGGAACGAAGCGCAACGACAGGGGGGGGAGTTAAGTCAAGGCGGGTTGGGGGACTTGTATCGGTTCGCCGGTCAAGCTAAAGGCGCGGACTTGGGTAATTTTCACCGGAACGATTTGACCTTTGAGATGGTTAATATCGCCGGTAAAGAAAGTCAGATTATTCCCGCGAGTTCGGCCCATAACTTGGGAAGGGTTTTTTGGGTTTTGGTCTTCGACGAGGACTTCTTCGATGCGATCGAGATAGCGCTGCGATCGCGAAGCGGCGTTAACCTCAACCAAATGATTCAAGCGGGCGAGGCGATCGCGCTTCACCTCTTCACTGAGTTGATTGTCCCATAAAGCAGCCGGGGTATTGGGGCGGGGAGAATACGCCGCCGTATTCAAGCGATCGAACCCGATATCCGCCACCAACTGCAGGGTATTTTGGAACTGTTCCTCAGTTTCCCCGGGAAACCCGACGATCGCATCGGCGCTAATTGCCGCATCCGGCATATAGCGGCGAATCGTATCGATAATCCGGCGATATTTTTCGTGGGTATAACCGCGCGACATTGCCTTAAGCACCTGATTATCTCCCGACTGGAAAGGAATGTGAAAGTGTTCGCAGACTTTCGGCAATTCTTGACAAGCGCGGATCAAGCGTTCCGTGAAATAACGGGGGTGAGAGGTAGCAAAGCGGATGCGTTCGATCCCCGGCACATCGTGAACGAAATAAAGCAAATCCGTAAACGTATGCAAGTGGCGTCCTTCCGGAGTGCTTCCCGGCAGATCGCGACCATAGGCATCGATATTTTGGCCCAGTAACGTCACTTCCTTATAACCCTGACGGCCCAGAGATTCCATTTCAGCGCGAATTGCCTCCGGGGTGCGAGATTGTTCCACACCGCGCACAGAAGGAACCACGCAATAGGTGCAGCGTTCGTTACAGCCATAAATCACATTCACCCAAGCCGTCACCCGACTTTCGCGGCGAGGTTTCGTGATATCCTCCATAATGTGGATAGGTTCGGTGGCCACCACCTGATTGCCCGCGAAAACCTGTTCGAGCAGATCCTCGAGGCGGTTTGCATGTTGCGGCCCGAGGACCAAATCCAGTTCCGGTACTCGGCGCAAGAGCGTTTCACCTTCCTGCTGAGCCACGCAACCCGCCACAATTAACGTGAGGTTGGGCTGTTCTCGCTTGCGTTTTGCTTGTCTGCCCAGGTAGGAATAGACTTTCTGTTCTGCATTATCGCGGATCGTGCAGGTATTGTAAAGGATAACCTCAGCGTCGTTCGGGTCTTCCGAGAACTGAAAGCCCATTTGTTCGAGGATACCCCCCATGCGTTCGGAGTCCGCCTTGTTCATTTGACAGCCGAACGTGGTGATATGGTAACGACGAGAATTGGAAGACATAGGGTGATTTTTTTTGGGGAACTGAACGATGACCTGTGGCAGGTAGCAAGCCGGTGCGTCAGGAGACAGAAGCGAGCGATCGCCCCTGGGCCAGAAGCATCGGCCACGCGCAAATATCAACTATTATAAAGCTTGCGGTAAAATTCACCCACAATTGGCAGGCAAATCGAGAAGCAGGATGATTCAGGAACGCTCGAATTATAAGGAAACCTGGGATAAACTCGCCCCGGATATGGAGGAGGCAAAACGCTATGTCGCCGGACATACCGATGAAATGGAACTCGATCGCACCGGACTCAATACGGTGAATCGAATCGATCGCCTAATTGGGATTAACCCCACAGACATTTGTTTGGAAATTGGCTGCGGAGTCGGGCGGGTGGGGAAATTTTTCAGTCCTCGCTGTGCCCGCTGGATCGGCACAGATATTTCAGCAAATATGCTTACCTATGCAGCGCAACGACTGCAAGGATTGGAGAATATCGAATTGGTGGAACTGAGTACCGTGGGGTTAAAGGAAATCCCCGAGAATTCGGTAGATTTGGTGTATTGTACCGTGGTTTTTATGCACCTTTACGAATGGGATCGATATCAATATGTAAAAGAAGCCTATCGGGTGTTGAAATCCGGGGGACGCTGCTTTTTTGACAATTTAGATTTGACGTCCAATCATGGGTGGGAGGTCTTTATGACGGGGTTTTCCTATGAATTGGACAACCGGCCCGCTCATTTGAGCATGTGTTCGACTGGGGAGGAATTGCAAGTGTATGGAACCCGGGCCGGTTTTGCCCAGGTGACAATCCATCGCTGGGGGGATGCGCGGGTGGGATTGACCGGCGTCAAACTCTAATACACAATTCCTCTGTCAAACATTGATTTTAAATTAGCCCGCTTGGTGCGGGCGAAGGTTTGAATTTAGCCCTACCCTTGTGGGGTGAAGGGAATTTTCGCACCCCCACCTGCATCCCCGCGTTGCCCTTTGCCAAAGGGGGATTGACAAAACCTGGAGAGTCTGCAATAATATATCAATTTTGCTGCGATTAGAACCACCATCGAATCCTTTGAGAACCCATTTAAACCTGAGAAAATGAGTGCTTTATTGCAAGAAGTTCAAACGAGTCTGTTAAACTTGATTGGGGATGTAGTGAAAAGCATCCCGGCAATTATCATCGGGATTATTGTATTGTTAGTGACCTGGTATTTGGCCAACCGGGTCAAAAAAATCACCTCAGTGGCGGGGAATCATTTACTGAAAAGTACCTCCTTGCGATCGCTGCTGGTGCAAACCAGTTATGTTGCGGCTTGGTCTTTGGGGATTATTGTTGCCTGCGTTTTGGCCTTTCCCGGATTGGAACTCGGCGATATTATTGGGGTATTGGGGTTAAGTTCCGTTGCCATTGGTTTTGCGTTTCAGGATATCTTTAAAAACTTTTTGGCGGGCATTTTGCTGTTATTGCAAGAACCGTTTCAAATTGGCGATCAAATTATTGTGGAAGGATATGAAGGAACCGTGGAGGAAGTTGCGATTCGTTCCACGCAAATTAGAACCTACAAAGGGGAACGGGTGGTGATTCCCAATGCGGTGGTGTTTACTAATGCGGTAGAAGTGCTGACGGCGTTTAATCACCGACGCACCGATTTAGCGATCGGGGTGGATTACAATACGCCCTTGTCGGAAGCGGTGGAGATTTTGCACGCCGCCGTATCGGAAGTGGAGGGGGTGTTATCGAATCCGAAACCGGAAGTGGATGTCGTGGGATTTGGGGATAGTTCCATCGATTTTATGGTTCGCTATTGGACTTTTCCGGAAAAAGTCACGGTTCGGCGCACTTACACCCAGGTGATGATTGCGCTAAAAGCTGCTTGCGATCGCGCCGATATTAATATTCCCTATCCGATTCGCACGGTTTACTATTTCGACCAAGAGGAATTTAACGACCATTATCCCGTCGCCGCCAATGGCGATCGCGCTTAGAAATGCAGGGGGATACGGGAAGACAAATCCCCCCCATTTGACCGATAGCGCAATCATACCCTATCCGATGCTTTTTGCCGCGCAATCTTAGTCAGATGGGGGAAAAAATTGCGGCGATCGCCCACCAGAGCGATCGCCTGCGCGGCTTTTTCATTCCCAGGGGAAAACGCCTGCAATTGCGGCGTTAAACCACTGCAGGAGCTTTCATTTCCACAATTTTGGCGATCGCTTCTTCCACGGCTTTATCCGGGGTAGAAGCGCCGGAAGTGACGCCGACGACAACTTTGCCGGCGGGCAACCAATTATCTTGGATTTGTACTTCACCGTGAAGGGGTTTGTGTTCGATGCGATTGCCCGGTAAAATGCGATCGGGGCTATCGATGTGATAAGAAGGAATTCCCCGTTCGATGGCGATTTCCTGCAAGTGGGTGGTATTGCTGGAATTAAAACCGCCAATTACCACCATCACATCCAGTTTATCTTCAACCAGATTTAACATCGCATCTTGGCGTTCTTGAGTGGCATCGCAGATGGTATTAAATGCCAAGAAATGCTGATTTAATTCGAGCGGTCCGTATTTTTGCAACATGGTGCGCTCGAAGAGTTTACCCATTTGTTCCGTTTCGCTTTTGAGCATCGTAGTTTGGTTGGCGATGCCAATTTTTTCTAAGTCGCGATCGGGGTCGAAACCAGCAGAAGTGGCTTTGCCGAATTTGGCCATAAATTCAGCTCGATCGCCGCCATTGAGGATATAATCGGCCACATATTCGGCTTCCTCCATATTCAGCAACACGAGATAAGTCCCGGCGAAAGAGCTAGTTGCCAGGGTTTCTTCATGCTTGTATTTGCCGTGAATAATCGAGGTATAACTGCCTTTTTTATGCTTTTCCACACTATTCCAAACTTTCGACACCCAAGGGCAAGTGGTATCGACGATGGTGCAACCTTTATCGTTGAGCAACTGCATTTCTTGCACCGTGGCACCAAAGGCGGGTAAAATGACCACATCGCCTTGTTCCACCCCAGAAAAATCCTTTTCTCCGTCACGCAGGGGGATAAAACCCACCTGCATATCCTTGAGGTGTTGGTTGACCCCAGGATTGTGGATAATTTCGTTAGTAATCCAGAGGCGTTGGGTGGGAAAGTGCTGACGGGTTTCGTAGGCGATCGCCACCGCCCGTTCCACGCCCCAGCAAAACCCGAATGCTTCCGCGAGGCGGATGGTGACGTCACCGCGAGTCAGGGTGTAATGATTGTCCCGGATTTGCTGAATCAGGGAGCTTTGATAGGCTGAATTCATTACCCCTGCGACTTCCGCTTCGTGACCGAATCCTTTGCGATGGTAGTTATCTGACTTTTGCAGTGAGCGTTTGAAAGCTTTGGTATTCATTGCGTCTGTGTCCCCGTGATTAGTTGTCGATCGGCAATCGGAGCCAGATGATTTTGCCCCGCATTCACTCGATCTTAAAATGTTGTGGAAGTTCTCCGCGATTTTATTTTGGCTTCCGTGTGGTTGTGGGAGAGAGAATGGGGGGAACTCAGGGTTAAAGTTGGAGGCCCTGGAACACTTGCAGAGCCGATCGCCAGATATAGTAACCGCGATCGTTGAGATGCAGCCCATCGGTAGTCAGTTCCGATCGCAAATTGCCTTGCGAGTTAGCGAAGAGGGGATAGAGGTCGAGGAAATAGGCACCTTCCACAGCGGCGATGGTTTTGAGTTCGCGGTTGAGGTCGCGGATTTGCGAGTTAGGGATGTCCGAGAGCTTGGCGCTTCCTTCCCAACTGGCTTGGGAGCCGCGATGAGGTAAAATCGACTGCACCACAACTTTAGCGTTGGGATGGACCCAGCGCAGATCTTGGATAATTAGGCGATAATTGTTGAGAATTGCTTCTGGGGAGACACCCCGGAGCAAATCGTTAATGCCAATCATCACGAAAATCACTTCCGGGTTGGTGTTGTCGAACAACTCGAGGCGGTCCAACAAACCCGAAGAGACTTCCCCGGAGATGCCTTGATTGAGCCAGGTGAGTTCTTCGGGTAATAATTCTGGGGGAAACCAAAGACTGATGGAATCCCCGGCGAGAATGGCCAAACGGTCTGGGGGATTAGCGGCGATCGCCTCTGCTTCGCGCGCCAACTGGGCCACCCACTGTTCGTAAGTCCACTGATGGCGCGGACCGAGTTGAGGTTCTTCTGGCGTGCTAGACGCAGATGCCTCAGTGGCAGAGGTTTCCGAGGCGCGGGCATCCAAAGAACCCGACGGTGCAGGAGTGACCGAAGCGGTAGGATAGCGGGTCAGCAACAACGTTACAGTCAGCAACAGAATGCCATTCGTGGCCAGGGATAACAATGCCCACGGCGGTATCGTTGTCCGGGAAGAAGGCACGAATTTAGAGGGAATGGGGTTGAAAGGAGAATTGAACCGCAAAGCGAACTTCAGTCCAAGCGACGAGAACGGTTGGCCTCGAGCATTTTAGGTTAGGGGAGAAAAGCGAGACAGACGCCGTAGCCCCAGGGACAAAAATGCGGCGAGTTGAACTAAGCAATTCCGTCACCAGAACTACTCGTCTTCAAAACCGGACTTGAGACTTTCACCTCATCCGGGGACTCAAC
>NZ_JAJENT010000431.1:0-9383 GCF_035615515.1 Phormidium sp. CCY1219 | reverse complement strand
CACAGATTCCGAGCCAACCGGAGACACGACCCATTTGGCAAGGCTGGATGCCCTGTAAATCCTGGTATCGCCCAATTCGTAAATGTAGGGAGCTAGGTTAGAATCCAAGGACAATTTATGTTCTCCAATTAGCTCCAGACGGAAACGATTTGGAGGCGCATCTGGGCAAAAGCTCCCAGTGCGCGCTGAGGAAGCCACCTTCCTGGGATACGGGGAGCAGGCCTGAGGCCGACCGCCCTACCGGGACACCCCCACCTTGCGCCAGCAGGTGGGGGAGCATTCAAATTGATAGTTACTCAAAGCAGTTATGGTTTCGGTAAAAGACCAAATCGTGTTAATTACAGGTGCCAGTAGTGGCATCGGGGCCTCTTGCGCCCGCCAATTTGCCGAGGCGGGTGCGAAATTGGTGTTGGTGGCGCGACGCGACGATCGCCTGGAAGAATTAGCAGCACAACTCAAACAAGCGTTTAACACCGAAAGTTTGCTCGTCCCCCTAGACATTCGCGATCGCGCCACGGTGACATCGGAATTCTCCAACCTGCCGATGGCTTGGAAATCCATCGATATTTTAATCAATAATGCTGGTCTGAGTCGCGGTTTAAATAAACTCCACCAAGGCAATATCGACGACTGGGAAGAAATGATCGACGCGAATGTAAAAGGATTGCTTTACGCCACCCGCACCCTGGTTCCGGGGATGGTAGAACGGGGGCGCGGTCATGTGGTGAATATTGGCTCGATCGCCGGTCGGGGGGCGTATCCGGGGGGCAATGTTTACTGTGCCTCGAAAGCGGCTGTCCGCGCGATTTCTGATGGGTTAAAACAGGACTTGCTGGGCACGCCGGTGCGGGTAACGGAAGTGGAACCGGGTTTGGTGGAAACCGAATTTAGTATTGTCCGCTTTCACGGCGATCGCGATCGGGCGAAAACCGTTTACGAAGACCTCACACCCCTGACTCCCGACGATATCGCTGATGTGGTGATGTTCAGCGTCACTCGCCCGGCTCATGTCAATATTAGCGAGGTGTTGGTGGTGCCGGTGGATCAGGCGAATGCCACTCAAGTTCATCGCCGACGCTAAACTAAAAAAAAAATACCTGCGAAGCGAGAATTTTGGCGATGCAAAATGCTTTCGGGTCTGAACCCAACCGCCCTACCCAACGGAGGGGGATGAACGTGGCAAAACTATTCCTCATCCTCCTGCTGGGTGGTTTTGCCCTCTTTTTTGGGGTGCGCGATTTCCGGCAACTGTTTTCTCGGTGCGGGCCTATGGGTTTTTCTGCAAAAAAGGGTGGGTTAGCATGACATCGGCGAAGCTGCAAGCACAGGCGAAAAAAGGCAATCCGAAAGCGATCGCGGCATTGCTGGAACGACAGTTTAAGTCCCAATCTCTCCGGGCGAAAGTTCGGTTAACGCGGGGCTGTTTGCAGGTTATCCTGTCGTCGCCGCAGTTGAGCGATCGCCAGGTCTATATTTCGGCGATCGCACAGCTGCTAATGACTTTAAACGTCAAGGGTATCCGACGGGTAAAAATCCTGGCCAAATACCCCCATCAAAAAGCCCCCAGTTGGACTCACGATTTTCTCCTCCCCACTCCCTCGCCCGCCCACCGCCGCGTGCCAGGGCGGCGCAAAAATTCGGGGACTGCTCGTCGCCGCCCCCGCGCGCTTCACCGCCGCCCCACCCAGAAAGACCCTTGGTTGGCGGTGAATTTATCGGTTTTATTGCCGGGATTGGGACAATGTTATGCCGGCAAACTCTTGCGAGGATTGGGGTTTTTTGTGGTAGAAGCCATTTTGCTAGCGATCGCTCTTGCCACTTTTTTCAGCCCCACGGGCAATTCCCTCACCAGTTTCGGCTTGCTTTTTCCTATTTTTATCTTTTATATTATCAACATTATCGATGCCCATAAGTGTTTTAGAACTATTTCTTTCTCTCAGTTAGAAAACGTTCTCAAAAACAAACGGAATAGAAATAACCCCTGGGTTGCAGTTTTTCTCTCGCAGATTTTACCGGGGTTGGGTCATCTTTATCTCAACAAAATGTTTTTGGGCGCGGTGTTCCTCATCGGTTTGATTTTGGCCTCGAATGTGGCGCGAGTGTATGAAGGATGGATTGTGGTGCCGCCTTTGATGTATGCGATCGCCGCTTATCATGCTTATTTTCTCGGGTCGCGAGGGCAAGGCGATCGCCCCGAACCAATTGTCTGGGTGGTGGCGCTGATTGTGACCCTGAAAGTCAGCTTTATTCTCCTGCCCGCTGGGGTGGAACATCATTTCGTGCAACGATTTACTATTCCGAGCAATTCGATGCAGCCTACCCTGCAAGCGGGCGATCGGATTTTGGTTCGCAAATCCCCGGACTATCGCCCTCAATTCGGCGATGTTGTCGTGTTTCGCGCCCCTAAATTCGCCCAACAACTCGACCCCAATGCTGGGGAATTGTTTATCAAGCGCGTCATCGGCACCCCGTTAGAAGTGGTCAGCCTCCAAGATGGCATCTTCTATATCAACGATCGCCCCTTACAAGAAAACTATCTCGGCTCTCTGCCCACTTACCCCTTCGACCGACAACTCGTGCCGGAAGATAGTTATTTTGTCCTCGGAGACAACCGCGACGAAAGTTTTGATTCCCACGTCTGGGGTTTTGTCCCGCGCAAAGATATTATCGGCCAAGCTTATAAAATCTACTGGCCCAGGTCGCGCATCGGGGCGATCGAATCGGTGAAACAAGAGTGAAACAGCAGCAAAGCCCCGCACCCAAGAAGGGTGGGGCGTTGCTCTGGATCGACGCTCGCCGACGCGGGCTATGACGCGCGCTCGATGCGGTTAAAATCTCAATCCGACGCCTCCTTGTAGGGAGATGGCAGTGTCGCTCTCATCTTCGTAAGCATCAAAGGCGATCACGGCATTGCCAAATAAAACAAATCGGGTATTGGGCACGGAATAGTCTACTCCCGGTTGAATGGCAAAGCTGACTTTATCCCCCACGGGGGTATCGCCACTGGCAAGGGCGGCACCGGCTCCTAAATACACATCCGCTTGCCAGGTGAGGGGAAAATCATAGGAAATGGTGGGCACGACGGCACTCCCATCCCCGCTAAAAAATCCTTGGGCGCGTAACGACAAGGGCACCGGCAGCAGTTTGTAGCGCGCCGCCACAACCACGGCATTGTAGCGCTCGTCATTGTCCACTTCTGTCAATCCCACGGAGCCACCCACCCCAACATAACTGCCATAGGCGGCTTGCGCGGCTGAGCGATCGCTGCTCAAACCAATGCTGCTGGCGATCGCCACGCTTCCCAGGGCCAGTGCGCCCACTTTCGAGAAAATAGCCTGGAGACGTTCCATATCCCTACTCCTCATTACCGATAATAAAATAATCCATCTGCTGGGTCGATTTTACCTTACCCGATGATTGGTGGGCGAAAAATTGTCAGTTGGCCATCTGCAATCCTCGAAGGGCAGGCGGAGGCTCCTCGGTGGTGGGGATGAGATGGGTCTATTCGGGATTTTCCGGCGAGAACTGCTCGGTCATTTGAGAGCAGAGGGGATGAGTGCCGCCTTGGGTGCAGATATAGACAATTTGCTTATCGTCGAGATTTTGCGCTTTGGTAAAGTCAACCCCGCGCAGCAAACCGGAAAAGGAGTCATTGCTCGATTCGAGGAAGCGATCGCTTTGTTGTCCTTGGGCCGACAAGAAGTTGGCTCCCCGAAAATCGGCTCCATCCACAGTGGCTCCCTGCAACTGAGCCGAAGTGAGGTCAGCCTGCTGCAAGTTAACGTTTTTGAGTTGAGCGCCCCGCAAATCTGCATCGATCAGTTGGGTAGCGCTGAGGTTGGCATCTTCGAGGTTGGACTGACGCAGATTAGCACCTTGCAGGTTCGCTCCTTGCCAATCGGTGGCGCTCAAGAGTGCCTGGTAGAAGTTGGCTCCGGTTGCCGAAACTTGGGGAAGGCGCGCGCCGATCGCCTGGGTTTTGGCGAGATTGGCTTGGGATAAATTCGCGCCTGCGAGGATAGCGTCGGTCAGGTCGGCTTGGCGCAGGTCCGCCCCGATCAGTTGGGCGTTGTCGAGATTAGCTTTTGTGAGAATACTCCGGAATAAATTGGCGCGATCGAGGGTAGCGCGAGTGAGATTGCTGTAGGCAAAGACCGCATGAGTGAGAAATGCCTCGGTAAAATCGCTGTCGGCAAGTTCGCTACTGGTGAAGTCGGCAGTTTCATCGTCATAAGTCCCGAAGTTGCCATCCTTGCCCGCCCCATAAAATTGACTGCCCCTAAAACTGCCATGATTTAAGAGCGCGCCGCGCAGTTGAATGCCCGATAAATCGGTTTTTTCCAACACCAAGGTAAATTCCCCGTCCGGAAGTTGGGCCAGGTGAGTGCGGTTGAGGTCGATGTGCGCGAGTTGAGCGCTGTAGAGCTGCAGCAGTTTGGCGATCGCCCGTTGGGTGCTTCGCAGTCTCTCTTCCACAACTTGACGTTGTTCTTCATCCGTGCTATAGCGCAGGGCATCGAGATCCGTGCGGGTGGATTGATTTAATTTTTGCAAATAGGGTAACGCATTCGGTCCGCTACTGACCAAGGCTTGTTGCACGGCGGCGAAGCGTTCCCGGTCCGTTTCCAAACCGAGCAGATCTGCTAAAAGCTGAATCTGAGCCTCTGGGTTTTCTAAACTCCCCAACGCCAGAATCGCCCCTTGACGTTCGTCTGGTGCGAACTGTTGAACCCAGCGGAGAAATTTCTCCTGCTGTAGGCGATCGCGATCGCGATGCTCGATTTGCCCTTGGATGTAGAACTGGGTGCCCACAAAGGTGCCCAACACGGCGCTGAGAATGAGGGCGATCGCCAGCACCAAACTGGTACCGGGATGTTGCAGGATCCACAGCCACAGTCCCCGGGGTGCCATCATTTTCGACGGCGGGAGTGGGGGGCGATCGCCTCCCCCTTTTTTCCCCGAAGTCTCGATTTTGCGTGAATGAGTGCTTTTCATCGTTTGCGAATTCCTCTCAACCCGGTATCTGCCACTGGGAACCCATATTTTAGCAAGGGCGATCGCGATCCAGCGCCTTCGATCGGTGAAAATCGATGTTGCGCTTGCGAGTCAGGATTGCCCGAGCCACCGTCCCTGCGCCCACTCGTACCCTGGGTCAGTATAGCACCTGTCGGCGCAGTTTTTGCACTCCAAGGCATGATATGGATCGCGGATCGATGCCATTCGGGCGCGGCGGGGGTGGGGGAAGCTCAGGGGGCGGGTTTCGAGGGGGAAGATGGAGGGTGCTTTGGGCCAGCGATCGCTATGGATTTGGGTCATTGTCAGACTGGGAGGCGAGGAAAAATTTATATCCCACATAGCCTACCGCGCCGACGATTACCAGGGTAACAGCCAAGCGAATTAAATTTAACACGGTACTGACCACCGAGATGGCCAAAATACCCCCTACCACGATGGTCGCCCCTTTTCCAGTATTGGAGAGTCCTCCATACCAGACGCTCAATTGTTCGGAAAGGGATTTGAGGGTTTGCAACACTTCCCCATCCCGTTTCAAGGGTTGGGTGCGATGAATGTCCGTTTTCAGGTCTTCGAGTTTGCGCTTTAGGCGTTCGGGATTTTGGGAATTCATAAGCAGTTTTGGGGGAATGACGACGATGGGAAACCGGGACAACCGCTGCGATCGACAGCGGATGCCGCTGGTTGTTATTGTAGCGAATTTCTGGGGGCGCTGACGAGACTATCTCCGAGGGGCAATTTTACATCATGTGACATGTTCCCAGGGTTAATGGGGTTATTTTTTCCCGGTGAGGAAAATGCAGGCAATAATAAAAATCGTGAAGCAAAGGTAGCCCGAAACCGCGAACCACTCTTGCCAATTTCCCGAAACGGCGATTGCGATGGTCATACATTCTCAAATTGCATGCGTAGGGACAAACAGTGTGGGCGATCGCGGGTCTGAGTGGCTCGCGATCGCCACTTTACGATCGACCAAAACTCCTAGCGATCGCGAACCCCCCGGACTCGGAATTAAACTGGGGCGCTCCTTTGGTAAAATAAGAAAATCATGGAGAACGACCAGGGATTGGCAAGTGAGCAGAGCGATCGTGAACGGGATCGAAACCATTGGCAAAGGGCAACAGAGAGGGACTCAGGACGATTCATGGCCATTTTGGCCGATCGTGCCCCTGTACCCCTATCGCAAACGAGTCACCTTGCGACGGGAAGTGGTGAAAGATACGATCTGGACATTCGAGCAGGTGCAGGGCATCCTTTACGTGGTGGTGCCCATTCGGATGACCGTGGTGAAGTTATCCCAAGGGGGGTTGCTGGTGTATGCACCGGTGGCACCCACGGCGGAGTGCCTGGAATTACTCAACGAGTTGGTTGCGGCACATGGGGAGGTGAAATATATTATCCTGCCCACGATTTCCGGGTTAGAACATAAGGTATTTGTCGGCCCGTTTGCGCGACGCTTTCCCCAGGCGCAGGTGTTTGTCGCGCCCCAGCAGTGGAGTTTTCCGCTAAACTTGCCCTTAAGTTGGCTGGGGTTTCCGCGATCGCGCACCCAGGTTCTCCCGGAAAATAGCAGCAAAACCCCATTTGCCGAAGATTTTGACTATGAAATCCTCGGACCGCTGGACCTGGGACTGGGGGCATTTGGGGAAGTGGCATTTTTTCACAGGCCCTCGCGCAGCTTGCTAGTCACCGACTCCGTACTCTCGGTTCCGGAAGCACCCCCGGCGATCGTCAACTCGGATCCCTATCCGTTGCTGTTCCATGCCAAAGATAATGCCACAGATGCGATCGCCGATAGCGAAACGGCCCGTCGCAAAGGATGGCAGCGCATTTGCCTGTTTGCCTGTTACTTCCGCCCCAGCGCCTTAGAAACCATCGAATTCAAGCAAGCGTGGCGCGACGCGCGCTATGCCAGCGATCGCTCTAAAAAAGCATACTTCGGCTTGTTTCCCTTTGCGTGGAAAGCACATTGGCAGCGATCGTTCGAGGCATTGCGCGGTGGGGGACGTTTATTCGTGGCTCCAATTTTGCAAAAACTGATTCTCAACCGCGCCCCGAAAGAAACCCTCGACTGGGCCGATCGCGTTTCTCGGTGGTATTTCGAGCGGATTATTCCCTGCCATTTTGACGCCGCGATCGCCGCCGAGGCGCATCAGTTCCGACAGGCGTTTGCCTTTCTCGAAAAGCAACCGCGATGGAATGGCAATGGGGCGAATTTACCCCCGGAGGACTTTGAATTTCTCACAGAACTGGAGGAGGTACTCGATCGGCGCGGCATTACGCCACCTGCGAAAACGCCAGTGTGAGGTGCGGCCAGGTCGATCCTGAAACGGGACGGAATCGGCGTACAATGGGCAAAATTAACGGTTTAAAGACCATGATGCAAAACCAAACCACTTGGCTGAAAAATCTGGGGGTAGTGGCGATCGCTACTACCCTGCTGTTGAGTTTGACCGGTTGTCCCACGGAAAAAAGGGCGGTGCGCGCCCCCCTGACCGGTACCTGCGAATGTCCCTACGATTTAACCCGCAGCGGACAATTGTGCGGCGAGCGATCGGCCTATTCCCGAGGCGGAGGCGATCGCCCCGTCTGCTACGTCAGCGATCGCAAAGGGCGATCGACCCGAGGCAATCATTTGCTGATGGGCAACCCCAGCAACGCCAAACCCAATCCCAGCAATCCGAACAACTATTTAATGGAAAAGCCGCAATACGCTTTGTCCTACAACCGCAGCACCGGCATAGCAAACTGGGTCAGTTGGCAGCTCAATCCTTCCTGGTTAGGCAATGCAGACCGACAAGATGACTTTCGTCCCGATGGTTCCTTGCCCGGTGGATTTTACCAAGTGTCCCCCTCGGATTATCGCGGCACCGGTTACGATCGCGGTCACATCGTTCCTTCCGCCGATCGCACCCGCAGCAAGCGAGATAACAGCGCTACCTTTGTGATGACTAACATGATGCCTCAATCCCCCGCCAATAACCGCGAGGTGTGGCGAGAATTGGAAGAATACTCCCGGGATTTAGTCGATCGCGGTAAGGAACTGTATATTATCGCCGGATCGGAAGGAAAAGCCAAAACTATTGCCAATGGCAAAGTTACCGTTCCCCAGTACACCTGGAAAGTTATCGCCGTTTTGGATAAACCGGGACAAGGAGTAGGCGACATCACCCGCGAGACGCGCACGATCGCGGTGCGAATCCCCAACAGCCAACGGGTCGCCAATACAGACTGGCGGGATTATCGCGTCTCTATCGATGCGATCGAAGCCGCCACCGGCTACGATTTTTTCTCCAATGTCTCCCGTTCCGTGCAAAAAACCATTGAAAGTCGCGTCGATCGGTAAGTGTGATGCCTAGCGAGATTGTGTTCTGCTCCGGAGATAAGTGTCCCCTGAAACAACAATGCGTCCGCTTCACCACGCGCGGGTTCGGACGTCAAGATTTTTTCGTCGGGGTGCCGTATAATTTCCAAACCGAGGATTGCGATTACTTTTTGCCCCCTTATCGTCCCACCGAAGCGGACATTCGCATGCGAGCATATTACCTGTGGGCCGCTGACGGGGGTCCGGAGGGCAAATCCCTCGACTATTGGCTGCAAGCTTGTCGCGAAATGAACCCCCCCCAGTCGGGTTAGGTTCCCACCCCAGGGTGCAAGTTCTTGAGCCTCCCTCCTCTGAAAAGGCGCAGTAGAGACGCGATCGCTCGCGTCTCTATCCGTCATATCAAGCTCTTTGCAATAGCACGCGAAGAATTCCTCCGCATCGGTCTCCCTGAAAAGAAAGGGCATTGCGCTGTTCCTACAGGGGCAATCAAACTGCCTGGTTTTCTGGCGTTGGCAATGTTTCCTTTGTTGGCCAACTTAGGGTAAACCGATGGGGTTAGAATAAGCCAACTCGCCTAGGTTTCCACCACGGTGGTGGCAATTCCCGCCACCGTTCCCGAGGGGGTTTTGCCAATAACGAAGGTATCGATTTCTACTTCTCCGATGCGATAAACCGTGAGGTCGGCGAGATTGTTTTTCAGAAAATGCACCAGCTCTCGATATCGCCGTACTCGTTCTCGTTCTGAGGCATCTTGCCACTCTTTTTCAGTTACAGCGCGCTGAAAAAAATCGTCTGGATTTTTTTGTTGGATGGATGCGGTGGGTTCGCGTCCCGCCGCTTGAATGAGTTCTGCGGGGGAAACGGTTGGTTTATCCCAGGATACCACGTTCCAGGGATAATCGGCCTCACTCATCCACAAGAGACCGTCGGTGAGTTCTGCTAGTTTTTCGGTAATGGATTGGCGATCGCTCATCGAAAATTAGGGGTTGGTAAGGGGGGCGAATGGAAACCCCTGTCATTTATGTATGGGGAGGAATTCGCCCCC
>NZ_JAJENT010000430.1:0-221 GCF_035615515.1 Phormidium sp. CCY1219 | reverse complement strand
AAGGGGGGTTTGGGGGGATTTGATTTAGCCTCAGAAGAATCCCCCCAAGCGTCCCCCCTTTGAAAGGGGGGAGACCGAATCCTCTTAGGCCCCCCTTTGAAAGGGGGGAGACCGAATCCTCTTAAGTCCCCCTTTGAAGGGGGGAGACCGAATCCTCTTAAGCCCCCCTTTCAAAGGGGGGTTTGGGGGGATTTGATTTAGCCTCAGAAGAATCCCCCCAA
>NZ_JAJENT010000429.1:0-5717 GCF_035615515.1 Phormidium sp. CCY1219 | reverse complement strand
ATTGCTTAACGGCGCTGCCTGAGCCAGGGGCTTCACTACCTATACGATCGCAAATCTGGAGAATCTGCCAGGGGCAAAAAAAAGAATAAATAATATTATTTTTTTTAAAACTTTGATGGACATCCATCCCTATCAGAGGAATGGAGCAATCAGAAGGGAAGATGTGGAGAATGGGGAATCCTGAATATCGGTTGGCCATAGATTGGAAGGGTGGAAGTGGTTAGTTTAATCAAAGGTGACGCGATCGGCAGCTAAGATAAGCTGATAGGAAATTGGCTGGGTGGCATCAGACACCACGACAAATTCATAATGGCCCGATTCGGGTAAAGTGCCGCTCCAATTTTTGTTGGGAGCATCTTCGAGTAGGGGAGATCGCGTGCCATTGGGGGTATAGATAGAGAGACGAGTCGGACCGTTGGCTTGCAAAAACAGTCGGAGGATTTGACCTTTGGCGAGATAGGCGGTGTAGGCTTTGCCTCCACCGGGAGAGAGGGTAGCGCGGACGCGATGACGATAGGCTCCTTGGGCAAAGCTAATGGTTTCTAGAGTTTCGCGATTTTGTAAAGCCTTGAGTTGGTCTAGTACGATCGCCTGCCAAACTTGCCCCATCACCCCATCGATAAAATCGAGACCTTTAAGTTCGGGAAAATCGTAAAAAAATTTAGCATCAGCCAGGTCATAGAGAGCGCGGCTACTGAGTTGGAGACGATTTAGCGATCGCGCCGAGCGATCGAGATCGCCTGGATCGTAACTTCCGAGTTGCTCGCGCGCTTCCACACTCAATGTTGCCAGATAATCGAGCATTTCGCTGGCGATCGCATCCCACCGTTCCCGCCACTTAACATCTGCGGGTTCGTAGCTGAGGATCCGCCCGCGTTGGGTAGGATATCGCTGGTAAAACCGTTCGTTAATCAAATCCACATAAAACTGATAATCAACTCCCAGGGCCTGGCGGCGATCGCGCAAGGCTTGCTTGCGTTCCAATTCTGCTGAAGAATAACGCGAAGAAAACTGCGCCAGTTGCGGATCGGTGGAATCAAATAAATTTGGTTCCCCCTGAGAACTCAGCGCCTTCACGGAGTGATGCTTCACCCAAACATTCCCACCCCACCACCCCAAACTGCCCGCACTTACCATTAACAACAGCACCAGTAACAGATTTCTCCAGGCGAAGAAACTGCCCCCCAGTTGACCTTTTCCAGATGCACCAGAACCACTCATCCCCCCAGAAACGGGCATTTCTGTCTCCCACGCCCCTGGGACACTGGGGGGAACAGTTGTCGAGGCGGAGGCAATTTCCGGGGGCATTTCCGTGGGGAAAACCGTAGCAGAACTGGTATTTGGGTTCCCTTGGGGTAGCGCCAGTGGAGCGATCGGGGTAGACAGAGCGATTGTCTGAGAACCGCAAGCAGATAAAGCGTGGCGAACCTGGGTGGCATTTTGGTAGCGATCGCTTTCCCGTGGGGACATCATTTTATTCAAAATCTCCTGCAAATCCCCCCCAACCTTGACCTGGAAGGTCCACTTCCAAATTCGCGCCTGCGGATCGAACAACTGTAGGGGTTCGCGCCCGGTGAGCAACACCACCATCGTCACTGCCAGGGCATATAAATCGCTATGCGGATAAACCCGCCCGTGCATCATCTGCTCCTCTGGGGCATAGCCCACCTTGCCCAGGCGGGTAGGGATGGCGACCTCCGCACCCCCTCCCGGGGGTACCATCACTTGGGATTCCACATCAGCTTCCACTTGCTTTACCCCGCCAAAATCAATCAGCACCGGCATGCGATCGGCACTGCGCTCGATCAAATTATCCGGAGAGATATCGCGGTGAATCACTCCCTGGGAGTGGATGTATTCCAATACTGGCAAGAGTTGTTGTAGTAACTCGATGACTTCTGCACGAGTGAATAACTTGCCGTTTCGGCGGCTCTGGGAGAGCAAAGCGCGATAGGTGTGGCCCTCTACATAGTCTTGAACTAAAAATAAATGACTTGCCCCGCCTACATTAGAGCGACAGAGCTCCCGGAATTTAGGAATCTGCGGATGTTGTAGCTGGTAGAGGACGCCGGCTTCGCGTTTGAAGAGTTCCTGAGCCTTTTGTTGGGCGTAGGTGCCGCGAACTTTCGGGGCAAATTCTTTCAACACGCAGTATTCGTTAAAGCGGTTGATATCTTCGGCGAGATAAGTGCGTCCGAACCCCCCGTGACCCAGTTGGCGGATGATTCGGTAGCGATCGCCGACGATGGTTCCCGGCGCGAAACCCCCGCTTCCAAGCTGCTGCAACGCTTCGCCACAATATTGGCAATAGCGACTGTTCGGCAGATTGTCATGTCCGTTACTGCAATAGAGGGGGTTCATCGCGGTTTCGCTCTCCCAAAACGCTTCAGCTCTCGTCTGACCAATTCACCCTTGATTCTACAAAACGCAAGGATGGAGGGTTATTGGTTGTTGGTCATTGGTCATTGGTCATTGGTCATTGGTCATTGGTTGTGGGTTGTGGGTGGGTGGTTGTTGGTGATTAAGGGTTTCTTAAATTCTTGCTTGTGGATTCTCAATGGGTATTGGGGGGTAAGGAAGGAAGGAGGGGCGGGAGTTAGGGTGAGGGTGAGGGCGATCGCGGGGGGTTAAATGTTGCCATAGATGGGGATAGCTGCGCCGCGTAGGTCTTTGGCGGCATCTGAGGCGAGGAAACAGATGACTTCGGCGATCGCTGCGGGTTTGACCCAGCGGTCGGCATTTTCTTCACCCATCCCTGCGCGGTTGGAGGGGGTATCGATGATGCTGGGTAAGACGCTGTTGGCGGTGATGTTGGTGCCTTTGGTTTCGTCGGCGATCGCTTGGGTTAATGCCACCACTCCTGCTTTTGCGGCACTGTAGGCGGCGAGCTGTCCTGCCGGTTGTTCTGCACCGCGAGACCCGACGGTGACGATTCGCCCATAACCGTGCTGTAACATGTTTGCCAAACTGTACTTGCACAGGAGAAAGGTGGTATCGAGATTCAACTGCAAATGGTCTTTCCAATCTTGGTAGCTATATTCGTGGGTTTCCCCCATTGCGAAGCCGCCCACCAGATGAATCGTCACATCTACTCGGCCCATATCGTTGATGAGCTTTTGCACTGTAGCTTCATCGGTCAAGTCAGCCGCCACAAAGCGAATTTTGCCAAACTCTTCAGCGGAAAGTTGGTTTTTGAGGCGATCGACCTGTTGTTCGTTGCGGTAAGGAACGGTTACTTTTGCGCCGCGCGCCAATACTGCGGGGGTGACGCCGAGTCCGAGTCCGCCGGTGCCACCAGTGAGTAAGACTTGTTTACCTTCCATTTCGCTGCTTCTCCGGTCACGTTATTCTTCAAGATATCGCGACTTTCGGCAGTTAGGGGGATGGAGGGGGGAATTTTTTACCTTGGCCGATCGCCGCTGTCCGTGCGCCCCCTTGACGCGCTAGCCAAAGTATGGTAATAAAACACCATACATCGGAAAAGGCAACGCTCCAGACTGTTGTCGGAACTGGCTATTTCGGGGATTCGTGCTGCTTACGCATTTCTTCGTATTTTGCCAATATTCCGCTTTCTCGCATCAACTGCGGCCAAATTAACAAGAAAAAGCCCATCCAGGTCAATATGGGCAAGGCGACGAGAATAGTTATCCAAATTTTATGCAACAGCAGCCAACTGCCGGCGATCGCGGTGACACCAGTGAGTAAAATCGACCAGGGTTGACACCACCAGGGTTTGTAATTCCAAGGGTTGAGAGAGTTTGATTCTGACATGAAATAAATGCACTTCGGCTTGGAGATAGACGGCGATCGCCCTAAGCACACAGCAGGCGATCGCGCCTGGGAGCATCTTCAATGATACACTCAGGGAGAAACCCCACCACAAAAAATTGTTGTAGTTTTCTCCCACCCACGAACCTATGCAAATTACCCAATATCTTCATACTGCCATCTTAGTCTCCAACTTAGAACGCTCGGAACATTTTTACAGCACTGTCCTCGGACTAGAAAAGGTCGATCGCGCCTTAAAATTTCCTGGCGCTTGGTATCAAATCGGACCGGTTCAAATTCACTTGATTGTAGACTCGGGTATTGATATCCAGTTGCAAAACCCGGAAAAATGGGGACGTAATGGGCATATTGCCTTTTCCGTGGCGGATTTGGATGCTGCGAAAACGCAACTGAAAGCACACAACTGCCCGGTACAAATGAGTGCTTCTGGGCGGGCGGCATTATTCACCCAAGATCCGGATGGTAATATCATTGAATTAAGCCAGAGTTAGGGGGAGAAGAGAGTAGGGATTTGAGGGAAAGCGTGGATGAAAATTGATGAAAATTATTGCCTATTTATATAGTGACCCGGTATTGGAATCGCCACCGGATCCGGCAATTTTCGGCTGGGAAATCGATCGCATTTATCGAGATTTAGGCGATCGCGCGCAACTGGATCGACTACTGGCGGAATGCGAAAGCGACGGTGCGGATTATTTATTAATTCGTCGGTTAGAAGAACTCGGCGACTCGGTGCAACAGGTGTGCGATGCAATGGAGAAACTGGAATTTCTCGGGGTGCAAGTCGTTCCCACCGAAACCGAGGTGAATCCCTTAAATCCCAAGATTAGTCGTGCGGATTTGCTCAAATCGATCGCCGAAATTCAGCGCGATCGCCACAGCCGACAAATTCGCAAAGCACATGCGAAAAATCGCATCAAAGCCTTACCCCCGCCGGGGAAAGCCCCCTACGGCTATCGACGCGGGAAAGACCGCTACGCCCTCGATCGCGCGGCGGCGGTGGTGGTGAAGGACTTTTTCGAGCATTTCCTATTATATGGCTCTTTGCGCGGTGCGGTACGCTATCTGGAGCGCAAACATGGCAAAAAAATCTCCGTGACCACGGGTCGTCGGTGGCTGACCAATCCTGCCTATCGCGGGGATTTGCGGTATCGGAATGGGGCGGTGATTTCTAATACCCATGTGCCGATCGTTTCCCGGGAAGAAGCGGCACAAGTGGATCGACTGCTGCGGCGCAACCGAAAAATGTCCCCGCGTACTGCTAGCGCCCCTCGGTCCTTGGCGGGGTTGGCGGTTTGTGGGGAATGCGATTCGCCGATGACGGTTTCTCGGGTGACTTCTTATCACAGCGATCGCGAATATCTCTATTTGCGGCCCATTCGTTGTCCGAAACAATCGAAGTGCAAAGCTTTACCTTACGATCGCTTATTGCAGCAGACGATTGAAGCCATTTGTCGGGATTTGCCCGAGGCGGTTGCTCAGTTGGAAATGCCGGATGAGGGAAGGGTGGAAGGGGAATTCAAAGGCGCGATCGCCGAGAAAGAAACTCTCCTTTCCCAGCTTCCCGAACTTTGCGATCGAGGAATTCTCGACTCAGAAACCGCTGAGTTGCGCGCCTACAAACTTCGCACGGAAATTTCCCAGTTGCAAAGGCAACAGGCACAACTTCCGCCAGTGAATTTGCGCGAAATTGCGCGCGCGGTTTCTATTCCCCAATTTTGGCTGGATTTATCTGAGTCGGAACGTCGTTTTTACTTCCGCGAGTTCATCCGCCACATCGAAATTATCCGCCAAGAGAATTCCTGGAACTTACGAGTTTTGTTTATTTTTTAAAGCCATAGGGCTGCGATCGCAGTTTTCCCAGCCGAATCTGCGAATCAAGTCTTTGCTTTAAATTAGCCTAGAAAAAGTTTGGGCTAATTTTGCCT
>NZ_JAJENT010000428.1:0-5798 GCF_035615515.1 Phormidium sp. CCY1219 | reverse complement strand
CACACCCAATTCTCAATATAGTTTTGACGGCGGCTAAAGCCGCACGTTCGTTTTTCCTCCCCCGGCTAAAGCACGGGAGTTTCCAAACATATCGGAGGCTACTATGAAACTCAATCCTACGATCGTTTTAACCTTTTTGTTGTTAAGCATGATGCTCATTGCTGGTGGAACCAGTGCGCGGTGGGGATTAACCCTAGGGACTCAAGCCCTAAAAGAGGTAACGCAGCCCGACATTCGTCCGACTACGGCAAATGCGGGGGATTCCAACTCCAGCAAGATCGAGGAGGGCAAAGGAATCAAGTTATTAGAGGAAAAAAAGATTGTCGAGCAGGTGAAGGCGATAAGAGAGGGGAAAGTGCCCCCCCCGGCGGAGGCAAAGCCCCAACCGAAAGCGCAAGCGGAGTCACAGGGCACAACAGCCAACGCCGATAGCGAAGCCAAGGAAGAGAAAAAAGACGATCGCTTTCCGATGGCGAGTGCCGATGGCGACGTGAACCTAGAAGTGGGGGGGGTGAAAAAGCAAAACGGCTCCCTCGAGTTAGAGGTGACGCTGAAAAATTCCGGGTCGCGATCGGTGCAGTTTCTCTACAGCTTTTTAAACGTCACCGACGATCGCGGGCGATCGCTCAGTGCGACTACCGAGGGACTACCGGGAGAACTTCCCCCCAACGATCGCGCGTATAGCGGCACCGTGACCATTCCCACGGCGTTATTGGAAAACGCGCAAAAACTCTCTTTGACCCTGACAGACTATCCGGATCGGCAATTGCAGCTCGAACTCTCGGACATCCCAATTAATTGATCCACTCAGGCGATCGCATGGCGGGGTGAAGGGGAGAATGACAAATTGAGCAGTTTTGCAGTGAAAATTGAGCAGTCCGATTGGCTCAATTTTCCACTTTTCAGCCTCAATTTTTCTCCCCTTCGCCCTTTCAATTTTTTTCTAAAATGATACCGTTTTTAATGTTTTAGTCGGGGAATTAAATGACCCTCACGTTTCGATTAACTCTCGATTTTAAACCGTTACAAGATGAAGATTTCTGGTGCGTTCTCTAAGCTTATTTTTACTGGTATGGATAGTTGCCTTTGGTGTCGTTGGACTGGAGGCTGGTAGCGCTTTGGTCACTCAAGTTCCTGTGGAAACCGCCCATACTTGGCAAGATCTGCTCCTGCGGTTGTTCTCCGTTTTTGCGCTGATTGCCATCAATGCCTTTTTTGTTACCACAGAATTTGCGATGGTGTCCGTGCGGCGATCGCGCATCAATCAGCTTGCGGAAAGCGGCGATTTACAAGCAAAAACGGTGCAGCACCTACAGCGCAACATCGATCGCCTCCTCTCCACCACCCAACTGGGTATCACTCTCTCGAGTCTCGCCCTCGGTTGGATTGGCGAAAATACGATGGCAGTCTTAGTGGCCAGTTGGATGCGCCAATGGCCCCTAGAGCAAAATATCAAGCAGCTCATCGCCCATTCTCTGGCAATTCCGGTGGCTTTTTTATTAGTTGCCTATTTGCAAATTGTTTTGGGAGAACTCTGCCCGAAATCCATCGCCTTGCTTTACGCCGAGCAACTGGCCCGCTGGTTAGGACCGCTCAGTTTGGCGATCGCGCGATTTTTCAATCCCTTTATCTGGATTTTAAACCAATCCACCCGCTGGTTGTTGCGTTTGGGGGGCATTCGTTACAACCCGCGCGCCTGGTCCAGTCGCGTCACGCCAGAAGAGTTGCAACTGATTATCGCTACAGAACGCGAATCTACGGGATTGGAGGCGGAAGAGCGAGAACTGCTCAATAACGTCTTTGAATTTGGCGATGTGTCCGCCAACGAGGTGATGGTTCCGCGTACCAGCATTCGCGCCATTCCCTACGATGCGACCTTTCAAACCTTGGTGGATGAAGTGGTCAGCAGCACTCACTCGCGCTATCCGGTGATTGGAGAATCCTTAGACGATATTCGCGGGATTATTTATTTCAAACAACTCGCCGAACCCTTGGCCCGGGGTATCCTCACTCCTGACACGCCGATCGCCGCTTGGATCCGACCCGCGCGCTTCGTTCCGGAATATACCCCCTTGAGCGAATTGCTCCCGATCATGCAGCGATCGGAACGGGCAATGGTGATGGTGGTGGACGAATTTGGCGGCACTGCCGGATTAATCACCATTAACGATTTAGTGGCCCAAATTATTGGAGATAGTCCCGAAATCGAAAACCGAGAAGCATTAAGCGTGCAAATGCTCGACGATCGCACTTTTCTCGTCCAAGCGCAAATTCACCTGGAAGAAGTAAACGAAATCCTCAATCTGGATTTTCCTTTAATCGATGACTACCAAACTCTCGGTGGTTTTGTACTCTACCAATTCCAAAAAATACCGGTTGAAGGAGAAGTTCTTCACTACGATAATCTCGAACTTACCGTGGTCTCCGCAGAAGGGCCGCGATTAAATCAAATTCGCATTCATCGCCGCGAACCTGCTAGTTTTTCCCCCGAAGATTTGGAACCGTTGGACAGTTTTGAAACCCAGGAGGGGGAACCGCCATCCTCTGAATCCCCTTTGGGACTTGATGAGGATGAACGGCTTTCCCCCCACGGGCAATCTGATGCCGATCGAGAGCGATCGCCCCGGGAAGAACCCGAACTGGGATTTGACGATCGGGCAAGCCCCTCCTCCCGGGAAGAACCTGACCAGGGATTCGATGAGGATGGACGCTCGGAATAAACCACGCCCGTTTTGTTTGGGCAGCAATTACGCAGGAGCCTCCTCTGAGTGTTCTGCACCTTTCTTTGGTTTGGGCATTCTCTTGATATAGTCTCGAATCACTTCTGACATTGAAAGTTCGCGCCGATCCGCTTCTGCTTTCAATCTATCTAATTCTTGGCTATTTAGCCGAATTCGAAGCATATAATCTCTAGCCATGTCGTTCTTATCGTTGCTACAACTATTCTAGGATAGCAATTTCAAAGATAAAATGACAACAAACCTAAGAAGGATGCTGGATTAAATTATTCGGTGAATTTCTGCCTTTTGGCAGGAATTTGCCGATCGCTGATGTTGAATTGTTGCGGAAAAAGTCCCTTGATTCCCATCGGTGCGATCGCCTGCACCATTGAAGTGGGAGCAACCGTTTGCCCTCGGAGCTTTTAACAACTCCTCAATCTAGCGATCGCCTCACCCCCACTCCCGCTTCCGCTTCTCGGTCGATTTCATCCCCTTCTCGACCCACAAGCTTTTTTACCGATTTTTCCACCCCACCATTGACGGAGACTTGGATCCGTCCGAATTCCCCTGCTTTGCCCCTCCCACCTTCCCGCAGCATGACCCCTAAACCTTCCTCTCCGAGCCGGTTTTTTGAGCCAATTTATACCCCAGTTCGGATGTGGCGCGGGTCTTCTCCTCTCTATCAAATTGTTCCGAAAAAATCTGAAATTTTTGTTAAATTTTCCAGCGGATTTCTAAAGTTTATCCTAAAAAAAAAATATTGCGAATCTTTCTATGATATAGTGAAGCTGAAGGTAAAGGTTCGGCAACGAAACAGGAGAAATTTGTCATTGACACTCCTCCACTACCCCGCAAGGAAGGTCGGTAAAATCACGGACTAAAAATGGGGAAATTCAAAGCTTCCGTGGTTGATGGCATAAAAATCAGAAGGGTCTAAAACTTCAGCATTGTCGCGTTTAATCTTGATTCGAGCAACAAATTCTGGCTTTCGGGTTCTGTAACTCGACTCCACCGGGCAGCGATCGCCTCAAACTCTGGGCTTAATATTTCTTTAACCCCTACGGAGTTTGAATGCAGCACGGCTTCATAATTATTTACAAAAAAATCTGGCGATTCTACCCAAATTGAGCGATTCCTTACCAAACATCTTCATGTTTGCGATCTAATCTCGAAGGTAGATGTAACAAAAGGGGAAATTCACCCCTAACCCTGCCATGAGCGATCCAATTGTTCTGGAAAACATGAATGTTTTAAATCGATTTTGCCAGGGGTGTCACGCCGACACCGAAACGGTTGCAGCGTGCCAATACCACGAAATCGACGATCGCCTGCCTTGTGAGGGGTGGTGGATCGAAGATCGTCTGTTTCCCAATCGCTTTAGACCGGCTTGGGAAACCCCAAAATCCCCGGAGGATCCCTTGTGGACGGAAATCCTCCGGTAAGGATAAACCCAATCCTATGATGGCGATCGCCTCGGTTCACAACCCGAGCAAAACGCGGATCGCCTCCGATCCGCGTGCATCATATCGGCGATCGCGGCAGTTTTCTCCCCCGGAAAACCACCGGTGAGCGATCGCCCCAGGAATGCCATCCCCACAATTTTCCTAAATTTTTGCAGAACCTACAGCCCATCCAACACAGCTATCTGACCGAAATTAGCAGTGTTCTTGTCGCAAGAGGGATCGATAGTATGAACTCAACGAACACCACAAAAAGGAACCAGGGCGAAGTGGGCTGGTGGGTAGAAATTGTCACCCAGTCTCCTTTTTGTACCTACTATTTTGGCGCTTTTGACACCCTAGATCGAGCTGAATTCGCCAAATCTTGTTACGTAGAAGCCTTAGAGCAAGACGGCGCTTGCGGAATTTCCACTCGCGTACAGCAAGGCTCACCGGCGAACCTATCCCACTTTGAAGATGAATGGAGAGAAAGTTCTGTCGTCATTATCCCACCCACAATTAAATGGCGCTTTGGCTCTCAGCACCGCCAGGAATTGAGTCGCTAATTAATCGAAATCAATCCGCAGCGCGGCTATTGCCTCCTAGCTTTATCGCTCGAAAATTCGCTAATAAAATCCTACCAGCATGTTATCTCTGAATTGAAAACCCTATCGGATCGTTCATCTTCCGTTTCACTACACCATACAATTGAAGAGGAAAATATGGTTAGAAAAAATTGTGAAGTTCTCAACCAATATGCCTTGGGAAACCGAGATTTTTGTCAAATTAATCTCTCTCGCAGCACTCTACAGGGCGCAGACTTGAGCGGAAGCGATTTGCGGCGCGCTTCTTTAGTAGGAGCAGACTTGCGAAATGCCTGTTTGAAGGAAACCAAACTCACCGGCGCGGATTTAATGGGTGCGGATTTGCGGGGAGCTTGTTTGGAAAATGCAGACTTGGGACTGGCAGATTTGACTCAAAGCGAACTGCAAAATGCCAATCTGAAAGGAGCGAATTTGACTGGCGCAATCCTCACAAAAGCCAACCTCACAAATGCAACGCTCACAGGAGCGGTGATGTGGCGAGCCATGCTGATGGGCGCAATCCTCAAGGGTGCAAATCTGCATGGAGCAATTTTAATTAAAGCTATCTTACTCCAAGCCAATTTGAATGAGGCAAATCTCAGTGGGGCGAATCTGGCAGAAGCTAGGGTAATGGATGCGGAAATGGCAAACACGAATTTCACCGAGACGATTATGCCCGATGGCAAGTTCTACAAGCTCGATCGCGAAGAACTCTGGAGCAAGCGATCGCCCAAATTCTTCATCAATTGCCAGCCTCCTTTCAACCCCAATATTAGTAACATAAGACAAGGCGTGGGTTAATCCCACTGAGGCAAACGTCCTTCAGCGCCTTTCTCTCTCCCCGATAGCTAGTTCGCGATCGCCAAACTCCTGCCCGCAAAAAACATTGCAGTGAAACACTTGCTAGGCGGGTTTGTCACTGCCATAAATTACATAGACCCAAATAGGTAAACCTAGGGTTCTCCCTCCCTCGGCTGATTACCACATTTTTATTCATTTGTCAAGCCGTCGGCAAAAATCTCGGAAAAAATTTGGGTGCGATGGGGTAATTTTTT
>NZ_JAJENT010000427.1:0-27737 GCF_035615515.1 Phormidium sp. CCY1219 | reverse complement strand
CCGGTGGGCGGAAGCGATCCGGTGGGCGGAAGCGATCCGGTGGGCGGAAGCGATCCGGTGGGCGGAAGCGATCCGGTTGCCGTTCCCGAACCCACCACGATCGCCGGCTTGCTGCTAGGTGGAGGCGGATTGTTAGCCGCACGTCGTCGTCGCAAATCCAGGGATAGCTAATCGAGTCAATAGCTGAGCCACCACTGCGCCCTCGGGAAATTAGCTCAACTGTATATCATATAGATGCGATTAAGACTGTGTTTGCATAGGGGTTAGAAGTGTTCGCAAACTTCTGACCCCTTTTTCTTTGGGTTCTGCTGGCGGGATCCAGGGAAGCGGAAAAAATTGCCCTCGCCGATGAAATTTCTCGGAAAACTGGAAAAAAGCTAAACTGATTACCGCTTTTTTGGTGGGATCTGCTAGCCTACCAAAGAAGTCAAGGCGTTTCTTAAAGTTCAGTTAAACCGAGAGTCGTATGTACGAAAAAATCAAACCGCCCACCACAGGCGATCGCGTCACCTTTAAAAATGCCGAGCCGGTGGTTCCCGACAATCCCATCATCCCCTTCATTCGCGGAGATGGAATCGGCGTAGACATCTGGCCCGCCACCGAGAAAGTCATCAATGCGGCGGTGAAAGCTGCTTATGGGGACAAGCGGGAAATCTCCTGGTTCAAAATTTACGCTGGCGACGAAGCCTGCGACCAGTATGGCACCTATCAATATTTGCCCGAAGACACCCTGCAGGCGATTCGAGAATACGGCATTGCCATCAAAGGTCCGTTAACCACCCCGATTGGCGGTGGGATTCGCTCCTTGAACGTTGCTCTGCGGCAGATTAACGACCTTTATGCCTGCGTGCGCCCCTGCAAATATTACTCCGGAACCCCCTCGCCCCACAAACATCCCGACCAACTCGACGTGATTATCTATCGGGAAAACACCGAAGATATTTACTTAGGAATCGAGTGGCACGAGGGGACGGAAATTGCCGATAAACTCATCGATATCCTTAACAAACAGTTTATTCCGCAAACGCCGGAACATGGCAAAAAGCAAATTCGCACCGATTCTGGCATCGGCATCAAACCGATTAGCAAAACCGGCACCCAGCGCCTGGTGCGCCGCGCCATGAAAAATGCCCTGCGCCTGCCAAAAGCGAAACAGCAGGTGACGTTGGTGCATAAAGGCAACATTATGAAATACACCGAAGGTGCGTTTCGCGATTGGGGTTACGAACTGGCAAAAAGCGAGTTTCGGGATGAGTGCGTTACCGAGCGGGAATCCTGGATTCTCAGCAACAAAGAACGCAATCGGGATCTCAGCATCGAAGACAACGCCCGCAAGGTGGAACCGGGATATGATTCGCTGACGCCGGAAAAGCGAGAGGAAGCCTGCCAGGAAGTGCAAGAGGTCCTCGATGGCATCTGGGACACCCACGGGAATGGCAAGTGGAAAGAGAAGGTGATGGTTAACGATCGCATTGCCGACAGTATTTTCCAGCAAATCCAAACCCGTCCTGGGGAATATTCTATCTTGGCCACGATGAATTTAAACGGCGATTATCTCTCCGATGCCGCCGCTGCGATCGTGGGCGGATTAGGTATGGGACCGGGGGCAAATATTGGCGATGAGTGTGCCATTTTCGAGGCGACTCACGGTACTGCGCCCAAACATGCCGGTCTCGATCGCGTCAACCCCGGATCCTTGATTTTGTCTGGGGTGATGATGCTGGAATATATGGGCTGGGAAGAAGCTGCTGACTTGATTAAAAAAGGCATTGGGGCGGCGATTTCTAACCGCGAAGTCACCTATGACTTGGCGCGGTTGATGGATCCGCCGGTGGATTCTCCCCTGAAGTGTTCCGAATTTGCCGACGCGATTATCAAACACTTTGACGATTAAACCGATCGCGTCATCCAAATAAAAAGAGCGATCGCGGGTCGTGCTTGTGCTTGCCAATCCGCGATCGCTCTGGTTTTTTCCCAATTCTAAGGATTGGAAAACGTATTGATTTCCCCGCCGCCGATATAGCGCCCGGGGGCATTCCGAGGCACGGAAAACGGCTGAGGCGGTTGAACCGGCTGGAATTCCTCACCCCCGCCACGGGGCTGTAAATTAGAATTATTGGTATAACTCTGCCGTTGATTTTGCAAGTTGGGAACTTGATATCCCGGTTGTCGCTGGGGAATTTCCACCGCCGAGGGGGTTGGCGATTGCACCGGGGTATTTGGCGCTTGCAAAGCGGGGGAAGTTTGCGGTTGCCCCTGGGTATTCGGCGCTTGCAAGCTTGAGGAATCGGGGGTTTGATAAAGCGAATCCGAGGCGCTGTTATCCGTCGGTTGCGTTAAATTCGGTGCTGGGGTGGAGGTGCTTTGCGGTACCGAGGGGGTGAGGTTGGGGGTGGCGGTACCGGTGCGCGATCGCAGCAAATAATCGTAGGAATTGGTAAAATTCCCCGAATTGCCCGAATTGGGCGCGGCGGGGGCATTATTCAGGTTACTGTCGTAATTTACCCCCGGTTGAATCGCTTGTCCTGGGAGTTGCGGCGTGGTTTGTGGCGTCCCTCCCGGTTGAATCACTTGTCCCGGGAGTTGCGGCGTGGTTTGTGGCGTCCCTTGGCCGGAATTTCCCGCATTCGGCGTGGTGGATGGTCCTGGGTTGTAGGGATTTGAGTTAGCGGGAGTTTGCGCTTCCACGCCGGAGGTTGGCGGATTGGCTAACACGCCATAGGGATTTTCCGTCGCCGGTCTGCCGGAAAAATAGGGATTGGGCTGATTTTGTGCCACTCCGGGGTTGGAATTTTGCGGCATTGGCGAGGGGGAGGGGGAGGGGGTGGTGGCGGGGTTGGGCGTGGGGGAGTTGGCAGTCTGGGAGGAGGATGGGTTGCGGTTGGCATCCTCGTTACTGGCAGACTCCTCATTCTCCGAGGCGTTCATCTCCTGGCGATATTGTTGTTCGATGGCGGATTGCAAGGGACTCTGGGGCAATCCGCTCAAATCTGGGGCGGTATAGCTGCTGCTGTCGAAACCCAACAGGTTGCTATTGTTAGCAGGCACTCCAGAGGGAATGGCGATTTCCGGCATTTCTGGCAACAGGGAGGCGCTTTGCGGGGCGCGATTGGGATTTTCGTCCTCGGGATTTGAGCCAGAGGGTGAAGACTGATTGGGCATGACCGACAGGCGTTCTATCTCCCGCTCTAATGCTTCGATATCTTTTAATAAAAGACTGTTATAGTCTTCTGGATTGGGGGCGTTGCTGTTGCTTTGCGTTTCGGACTCAGACGCAGAAGACGCGGTGCTCGCCGAATCGGGTTGAACCACTTCGGGAACCCGGAGTGGGGGTGCTGACTCCATTTTTTTGATTTCTGCGTCGAGCAATTCGGAACTGTCAATATCTGCAGCGAGTGCTCTCTCTTCGGGGGTGAGGGAGGAATTACCTTCGCCGTCCCCGCCGAAGGTGTCTTCGAGATCCAGGTTCAGGGTCAAGAAGCGATCGGGGTTTTGGGAAAATTCCCAGGCGAAGAGGGTTAAAACGGTTAACATGGCCACCGAACCCCAGACGATGGGTCGGGTGAAGGTTCGCACTTTGGCTTTGATATTGCGAATTTTGGACGGTTTCGGGGGATGTTTTGACATGGTATTTAAGACAGCAGTTGGTGAGTGGGGGTGGGGTTATCGGTTGAGGGACAGCGGTTCTCGGTGGGGAAAAGAATCATGCCACATTCCCACTTGAGAAGGGGTTGATTTTTCCCGTTCTGAGAGTGCGAGACTTTGCCAATCGGGGGCGAGTCACACTGGAATCGCTGTCTAGGGTAAAGTTGATGTTAAAGGGTTGTGGTTATGCCTGATGTTATTTTACCTTAAAATTTCTCTGGAAGGGAGAGCTTTAAGGGTTTTTTACGTTAAGGGGCGATTTGGGGGAAATTTTCTCCGGGCAGGGGAATTGTGGGGGGAAGGAATGGGGGAATCGAGGATGAAGAAGCGATCGCAAATCTTCGGTGCAAAAGCGAGGCAAGGGCGAGGAGCGTGCCACCACAGGCGAGATTTTTTTATCGCGAGGCTCTGATTAATAATCCGATGGCGATCGCCAAACCAATTCCCAGGGGCAACCAAGCGGCCATAAACGGCGAGAGAATCCCCAATTGCCCAAATGCATTGGTAATAAATGCCAATAAATAGTAGCCAAAAATAATTACGATGCTAATGCCGAAACTGGTGGCTTTGCTGGCCCGTCTGGGGCGAATTCCCAAGGTCGAACCCACTAACCCAAACAACACGCAAACAAAGGGTAGGGCATATTTCTGCTGAATTCTGACTTTCAGTTCGATAATTTTATCTTCATCGCCGCCTTGGGAAATAATCTCCAATCGTTCTTTAGCTTGGGCGATGCTCATTTCTCCGTAATCTCTGCCTCGGGCGGCTAAGTCTAACGGGGTGCGCGGGAGTTGCAGTTGTTGATGTTCAAAACGAACAATATTGCGATAGGACCCTCCCTCTCCAATCAAATAAATGGTGCCGTTGAAAAAATCCCAGGTATTTTGAGCCGGATTCCAAGTGGCAGATTCCGAGACAACCACTTGGCTTAAATTGCCCTCAGAACGGTCTAGAATGGTTAAGCCTTTCATGCGGTTTCCGTCGAATTCTTCGGCATAAAATAAGCGGGTCATTACCTTAACTTTATGGCCGTTGTCTTTTCTTACGCGGTCGAATTGGGTGTAAATAATGTTGCGATCGCGAAAGGGGGGTTTTTCGCGATTCATGGCTCGTTCTAAGGTAATTGTTGCCCGATAGTTTGCTGCCGGCACCACTAATTCGTTAAAGGCAAAGGTCAATCCGGTGACGAACAAACTCATCACCACGGCGGGGACGATCGCCCGATAAATGCTGACGCCACAACTGCGTAAAGCGACGATTTCGCTATCCGCCGACAAGCGCGAGTATCCCATCAAGGTAGCGAGCAATACCGACATGGGAAAAGCGAGGACGATAAAATCAGGCAGCTTTAACAAAAAAACTTCGATGGCAATATCTAAGGGTAAGCCTTTTTCAGTGACGCGCCGCACGAGGTCGAATAAGGTGCCGATCGCCACTCCTACTGATGAAAAAGCGCCCACGCCAAAGAGGAACGGTCCGATTAATTCGCTGGCGAGATAGCGATCCATGACCGAACCTCTAAATAGCCACCAACTGAGGGAACGAACTGATTTCAAGGGTTTGGCATTCATCTTGGGTGTGAGGAGTCTGGGGGTGTCATCGGCGATCGCCTAGGGGGAGGGGCTATTTGACTGCGGGTGAGGGCTTGCGAAATGCCAATTTGATAGAATTCTCCTAAAACTGAAAGTGCTGCCCTAAATAATATTGCCGTACCAGAGGATTTGTGGAAAGTTCTTCTGGGGTACCGGAGGCGAGGATTTGCCCGTCGCGCATAATGTAGGCGCGATCGGTGATGGCGAGGGTTTCGCGGACATTGTGATCGGTAATCAGGATGCCCATACCGCGATCGCGTAGGGTAGCGACGATTTGCTGCATTTCCGACACGGCGATCGGATCGACGCCGGCAAAGGGTTCGTCGAGGAGCAAAAATTGCGGTCCGCTACCGCGAGTGGCCAGTGCTCTAGCCATTTCCGTGCGTCGTCGCTCGCCGCCAGACACGTATTTGCCCTTGGTTTTGGCCACTTTTTCCAAGCGAAACTCGCGCAGGAGAAGGTTGAGACGCTGTTCCCACTGCCAGGGGGGCACCTGGGTTTGTTCGAGGACCAAGAGAATATTATCTTGGACGCTGAGATTGCGAAAAATACTGGGTTCTTGGGCTAAATATCCAATGCCAAGTTGGGCGCGTTTGTGCATCGACAACGTGGTAATGTCGCGATCGTTGAGCCAAACCCTGCCGTGGGTGGGTTTTTCCAATCCGGTGACGATATAAAATGTAGTGGTTTTCCCGGCCCCATTGGGTCCGAGCAGCCCCACGATTTCTCCTTGGGAGACGGAAAGACTGACCCGGTTGACTACAACCCGCTTGCCATAGGATTTGTGAATGTTTTCTAACCAAATTTTCACCACTGGGAATCTCGGGGAATGCGAAGCGCAAATGGAGAGAGGGAGAATTTGCCCCTCGCGCGCGGTGGAGTCCTCTGGCGCGGGGGCAGTGCTTATGGCGTCGAGGCATTATTGGACTCGGGGACTAAATAAATGGATTCCACTTGTTGGTTTTGCTCCGGAAGGGCGATAAATCGGCCTTCGTCGATCAGGTAGGTGATGGTTTCGCCTCGGATGCTGTTCCCCTCTTGCACCACATAGGCGTTGCCACTGAGGACGATGCGGCGCTCTCGACTAAAATATTGCGCTTGGGCCGCACTCGCTTGCATGTTGCGCGCCGGATAGTTGATTCGGACGTTACCGCGCGCGGTGACAATGCCGGTTGTGGAGTCCGCTTCTTGGATATCGGCGCGCACTCGTAAGGCGCGAGAGTCGGTCGCGGCGGGTTGCGAGACGGTGGGAGTGGCGATCGCGCTGCTGATGGCGATCGGCATTATCAACGCCAACCCCAAGTGCAGCAAAATCTGTGAAGAACGAAATCGAGCAGAGGGCATCATAACGGTTGTATGTTCTATCAGGAACAATGATTGCTCAGGCAGCGAATCAGATGGCGATCTGATTTGTTGTCCTATTGGTAGTTTAGCCAATTCTACCCATCTATTATCCGGAGCAGTGGCGGGGAAAACTGCCCTCGGCAATGCTCTGTCGGTTCTGACGGCTGCTGTAGCGCAGAAGTTTCGGTTCCCCGGAAGGGCGATCGCTTTACCCGATTTTTCCTGCCCTGGCATCCTCCTCTCGGATCCCCCGGTTGCAGGATGGGGGCGGGGCGCTGGATCCTGCCTCCTCGGGGAAGGGGCGATCGCTACCTCTGGTTTTCCGGCGTCCCTGCACCGATGCTGCACTCCGCACCACCCCCCAAGGTGAGATTCCCTCCGGAGGTCAAGGGTCAAATTGAGTATCTCTTGATGAAAGTTTATCCGGATTGCCAGGTATGAGGCGAGAATAACTAAAGATATTTCTCTCACCGATAGAGTTTCCTCTGTCGGTCGCTTCATTATACCAATTTGGTCGATCTTGTTACCTGTTTTTATCTAAATTCAGTAATCCTGCGGATGGCAGTGGGGAGAAACTTAAGGTGTGATAGGGAATAGAGTATCCAAGAAGCGATTAAAATCGCGCCGAGGCAAAGGCAAAGCGCGAAGGGGCGACAGCGCTATAGTCCGCATGACAAGGACTAATTTGTTTGGCAACGATCGATCGGGACATTATATCACCAGGGTGCGTCGAGGTAAGTCAAGCAACATCCAAATTCGACGTAGAGAGAATTAACCATGAGTTTTTCTAACTTGAGTGGGGTAACTGCTTTCGTCAGTGAGAGCGACTATTTAGCCCTCTATCCTGACGTGCAAAGTGCGGTGAGTGCGGGGAATTTCAGCTCGGGATTTCAACATTTCCAACTGTTCGGACAGCGGGAAGGAAGACAGCCGATTTCCGGATATGATGCGGCGTATTATCTGACGCAAAATGCGGAAAGTTTTGTGGCAACTGACGCCCAAGCGGAATATATTTTGGCCTTAGAAGGCAATGACAATCTTCTGGGATTGGGGGGGAATGATTTTCTGAATGGAAATCAGGGGGACGATGAGGTGAATGGCAATCAAGGGGAGGATACGGTACGTGGCGGACAGGGAAACGATCGCTTGCATGGGGGGCGCGATCGCGATCGGTTGTTTGGTGACTTGGGGAACGATACCCTGTATGGCGACTTGGGGGCAGATACCCTCACTGGGGGCGAGGGAAGCGATATCTTTGCGATCGCGAGGCGCGATGACGCCACCGGATTTCAATCCACTGGGGGCGCAACTGTGGCGCAGGCGGATTGGATTCTGGATTTCGAACGGGGGAGCGATCGCATCGAGTTGATGGGTGGACTCACGTTTGACGAGTTAAACATCTTTGACGGCACGGACGACTATAGCGGACAGACGATAATTCAAGATAGGGGTACGGGGGACTATTTAGCCATTGTGGCGGATACGAGTGCCAGTGCCATTTCTCGCACGGAGTTTCTTCCCTTCTCTCCCACTTCTTCCGAGGCGGAAACGCCCACCACTTTGCCGCCGTTACCCCCGCTCGATGTGCCGCCCATCTCCCCTACCACACCCGCAACTCCCACAACTCCTACCACGCCGACGACCAGCAGCACGTTAGCTTTTGATGCGGCTAGCTATACGGTGAATGAAGGAGACGGCACGGCATCGATCGCGGTGACGCGCAGTGGCGACACCAGTAGTGCGGTGAGTGCGAGTGTAATTCCCAGCGACAATACGGCGACGGCGGGAGCGGATTATACGGCGGATGCGATCGCGGTGAATTTTGCCGCCGGCGAAACCACTCAAACCGTCAGCTTACCGATTGTAGAGGATAGTGACGTAGAAGGCAACGAAACGGTGAATTTAAGTTTGAGCGTTCTCAGCAGTGGGGCAAGCTTGGGCAGCCAGAATACGGCCACCGCGACCATTGTGGATAATGATGCGATCGCTGGTGCGCCGGGGACGTTAGCCTTTAGTGCGCCGACCTTTACCGTGAAAGAAGATGGCACGGCGATTTCCGCCGTCACCGTCACGCGCACGGGGGGGAGCAATGGCGCAGTGAGTGCCGATGTTACCTTTAACGATAACACGGCTATCGCTCCCAGCGACTATACGAATGCGGCAATTTCCGTGAATTTTGCCGATGGAGAAACCACGGCGCAGACGGTATCGGTGCCGATCGCTAACGATACCGCTAGCGAAACTCTCGAAACCGTGGATTTAACCCTCACTAACGTCATGGGCGGGGCGAGTTTGGGAAGCCAGACGGCTGCTGCTTTAGAGATTGTAGACGATGACGCTCCCAACGATTTGCCGCTCGCGTATGCTAGCTACTTAGGCGGTGCGGGGGATGATGCAGCCAGTGCGGCGGCGATTTCCCCGGTGGATAACGCGATCGTGGTGGCGGGGAATATCGCAGGTGCGGCGCAGTTGTTGCGTTTCTCGGAAGGCGGGGAAACTCTGCTTTCTCGCACGAATTTAGGCACGGATGTTAAGGATATGGATATCGATCGCGACAGTGGTGAAGTCGCGGTGGTGGGGGATTTTGGGATGAAGCTGTTCGCCAGTGACGGGGCCACGGAACTGCGATCGCAACCGGGACTGTTCGATCGGGTGGCGATCGCTAATGATGGCACAATTGCCACTTTAACCGAAAGCACCGATACAGTCACATTGTGGAATTCCAGCGGCACTCAACTGGCGACATCCACGTTAAGCGGCACGGATATTCGCCCTGGGGATATCGCGATTCATCCCACCAGCAATCAGGTGTATGTTACGGGTTACGCTCAAGTGAGTGACGAACTGCAAACGCCTTTCGTGCGCGGATTAGATAGTAGTTTAACCGAAGTGTGGGATGCCTGGGATTATAGTGCGGCCCAGGTGACGGGGGAAAGTTTAGGAGCCGATTCGCGCGGGGAACGACTGGCGATCGCTTCTGATGGTAGTTTGTATTTCCTCGGCAAAACCGATGGCGGCAATAATGTCTATACCCGCGATGGGGATGATATTGCGATCGCTCTAGGTAGCCGACTGATTCAGGAGGATAATTATAATAACCTGTCTGGTGCGGGTAGCGGTTCCTTTACCTTCTTTGCGAAACTGGATAGCACTACTGGGGCGATCGAGCGGGGTCAATTTATCGCCACTCGGCTCAGTTCCGGTGCTGCCAATAGTTTCACCCCCAATTCCATTGCGGTGGATGACGGGGGACGGGTGTATATCGGCGGTTCCTCTGCTGCAACCCTGAAAAATCGCGACGCACAAACGATTAATGGGGCATCGGTGGGCAATTATACTAAAGGAGAAATGGCGGTTTTGGGCGTTTCTGCCGATTTTACCACCCGCAATTTCTGGACTCCTCTCACCGCCTCGGGCGATACTGATGGAGCAAAAGGTACGGTGAATGGCTTTGCAGTGGGCAATAATCGCGCGGCTATTTTTGGGACGGTGAGTTCTCCCAATGTGGCGACTACTTCTGATGCGATGAATTCCAGTCCGTTAGGCGGAACGGATGCTTATTTGGCCACTTGGGTGGTATAATATAGGCGATTGAAATCGCGCCTGGGTAGCCTACGGGGAGTATTTGTTGCTCCTCGGGGCGATATACAAAATGTATTTTACATGTTACGTAGCTCAATTTTGCTTTACCAAGATGGGCAATTGCAAGCTGTGGGTATTGGCAGTAGGATTGGCGGTTTCTGCTGCAAATAACTGCTGGGCGAATATGTCGATATTCTCCGGGCCGGATTGTTGCAGGGCGCTCAAAATTTCTGCATTTTCTTCGATGAATTGGGTGACATTGATGTTATAATAAGAGGGCTGGTAGTGGCGCAGGCGATTTATCCCTTCGCCCAGTAAAATGGCTGCCCCACGCCAATTGCGATCGCGCAGATGATAGAGAGCCACTGAAATTTGCAGCACGCCTTGATAGAATTTTTTTTCCGGTTCGGCAGCTTCCATCCACAATGCTTCTAAGGTATCGTGACAGGCATAGAATTCTTGTTGGTTAAATTGGGCGACGCCTTGCCAAAATTCTCGGGGAATGGGTTCAGACATGGAACGGTAGAACCAATCAAAGTTACGTCAAAAAAGGGATAAGATGCTTGATTTTTCTAGGAGGTAGAACCTCGGAGAGGGCGTTCCCAGGCAAAACCTGGGAACGAGTTAATTACCTCAAAATGGGTCAAAATTGCGGCTGTAAACTCCATAAAACTGGGAAAATTTACATGCTGCTTCGCGCGGATTCAAGTTCGCTCATAGGGATTTCTTGTTGCTCCCCGGCGAAATCGTTATCCGGTGTTAAAAATAGCATGCAGTGGCATTCTTTGCGTTCGCGCATGGGAATGCAGGGGCAATTCCAGTAGGTGGCTTTTACTTCCGCTTCTTTGTCTTCGTAATGACGACAGGGACACAAAGGCGCACCCAAGGTATCTTTGTGTTTTGCCAATCCTTCAATCACGACTGCAGTGACGGATAAATCAGCACAAAAATAGGTGCCGGTGCGCTTGGCGTATTGTTCGGCGAATTTTTTCATCGCCGCTAAATTTTTGTCTGTGGATAGGGTTTCTGGGTTCGCTGTCATGGAATCATTCTCCCCAAAGTCGCTTACAGTTGCATTGTACCGCATTTTTTACCCTAGGGCTGCAGCATGGTGGCGGATATGTGCTTCGATGAAGGTGGAGATAAAATAGTAACTGTGGTCGTAACCTGCTTGCATCCGCAGGTTCAGGGGTTGTCCCACTTCCACACAGGCGCGCTGGAAGACCTCGGGAAGCAGTTGTCCTTGGGTTAGAAAGGTATCGGCGGTTCCTTGATCGATGAGAATGATTCCGGGAAATTGATGGGTGCGAATCAGTTCGCTGGCGTCGTAGTTGCGCCAGGCGTGGCGATCGCTTCCCAGATAGTTGGAAAACGCTTTTTTGCCCCAAGGACACTGCATCGGGGCGGCGATCGGGGCAAATGCAGAAACGGAACGGTATTTTTGCGGATTTTTCAAGGCACAAATCAGCGCCCCATGTCCCCCCATTGAATGACCGCAAATTCCTTGTTTGTTCGCTTCTACGGGAAAATTATCAGCAATCAGAGCGGGCAATTCTTCTACCACATAACTTCCCATGCGATAGTGTTGGTTCCAGGGGGATTGAGTCGCATCGAGATAAAATCCCGCTCCGGTTCCCAAATCCCAATCTTTGTTTTCTTCGGGAATGCCAGTATTGCGGGGACTGGTATCGGGAACCACCAGCATGATTCCCGCTTCGGCGGCATATTTCTGCGCCCCTGCTTTCACCATAAAGTTTTCTTCGCTGCAGGTTAAACCAGAGAGAAAATACAGAATGGGAACGGGTTTCTCTCTCACCTGCGGGGGCAGAAATACGGAAAATTTCATTTCGCTTTGGCAGGATTCCGAGGGATGGCTGTAGTACGCTACTTCTCCGCCAAAACAGGTGGATTGACTGAGTTTTTTTAGGCTCATTTGAGTGGGTTGTCTTGAGAAGGACAATTGGCTTTTTTGCTTGGGTTTGAGGCAAAGCCTCGGGGGCGTTCCCAGCCGATGCTGGAAGGAGATTGCGGGGGAACGTTTAAAAGGTTAATACGCTACAAATCGATTTTGAACTCGTTCCCCCCTGAACTCGTTTCCAGGCTCCAGCCTGGGAACGTCCCGCCCGAGGCTCCGCCTCCCCCCCCCAATAAATGTGCATGCTTATTTTGCACCCTTAATTAAAAGGTTAATACGCTACGAATCGATTTACCTTCGTGCATTAAATCGAAGGCTTTGTTAATGTCTTCAATCGGCATTACTTCGGTGATAAAATCATCGAGGATTATTTTTCCTTCCATGTACCAGTCTACAATTTTCGGCACATCGGTGCGTCCTTTTGCGCCGCCGAAAGCACTGCCTTTCCAATTGCGTCCGGTAACCAGTTGGAAGGGGCGGGTGGAGATTTCTTCTCCCGCACCGGCGACGCCAATAATCACGGAAGTCCCCCATCCTTTATGACAGCATTCTAAAGCTTGGCGCATTAGGTTGATATTGCCGATGCATTCAAAGGAAAAATCTGCCCCGCCGTCGGTGAGGTTGACGAGATAGGGAACTAATTCGCCTTCGATTTCTTTGGGGTTGACAAAATGGGTCATGCCCAGTTTTTCGCCCCTCGCTTTTTTGTCGGGATTGATGTCTACGCCGATTATTTTATTCGCCCCTGCCATTCGGGCACCTTGAATCACATTTAAACCCACGCCACCGAGTCCGAATACTACTACATTATCGCCGACTTGGACTTTGGCGGTGTTGATGACGGCACCGATACCGGTGGTGACGCCACATCCGATTAGGCATACTTTATCAAAGGGGGCGTCGTCGCGAATTTTGGCCAGGGCAATTTCGGGCAATACGGTATAATTGGCAAAGGTGGAAGTGCCCATGTAGTGATACAGTTTGGTGCCGCCGACGGAAAAGCGACTGGTGCCATCGGGCATGACGCCGCGCCCTTGGGTGTCGCGGATGGCTTGACAGAGGTTGGTTTTTCCGGATAAGCAGAATTTGCACTGGCGACATTCGGGGACGTAAAGGGGTATGACGCGATCGCCCACTTTTAGGCTCTTGACATCCGGTCCGACTTCTGCTACCACCCCCGCTCCCTCATGGCCTAAAATGGTGGGAAATCGCCCTTCCGGATCCGCGCCGGATAGGGTATAGGCATCGGTATGACAAACGCTGGTGGCTTTGATTTCTACCAGCACTTCTCCCGCTTTGGGAGGCTCGATGTCCACCATTTCGATGGTGAGCGGTTGTTTGGGCGCGTGGGCCACTGCGGCTTTGACTTTCATTTCGGTTCTCTTTTATCGAATTTTCTCATGGGGAAAGTGTTTTTAGCATACGAAAGGGTGGTGTTTTGGTCAAGTTCCCGGGCCGCTGCGTCACCCCGGTTGGCTATTGCTGGGAGTATCGCATTATTCTTCGATAACCTGCGCTGGGCGCTGTTGCTGACCCAAATGGAGCAGTTGTGCCTCGGGTTTGGCGGGAATTACTCCTCGGGCAACTGACCGCCGGAATTGTGATTCGCGGACCGTACCGAAATTTCGGCCAAGGAGGGTTGCAAGGGGCGTTTCTGTCTGGGGTCTTGGCGAATTTGTATCTCACTAAAGTTGACCGTCGCTGTTTGGCGGCGGGACTGCATCTGGTGCGCTACGGCGATGATTTTGCCATTGCCACCCCTGGAGGCAGACCCAGCAGGGGTTCGATGTGAGGCATCGTTTAAACTCACCCCTTTTCGCGGCGATCGGTTCGTGCGAGAAAAAGTATATGTGCTGCCACCGATGCAACTGCGTTATTCCGGGGGCTTTTCTCCTTCTGGCGTGCCTTCTCGCCGTCTTACCCGGGGGTCTAGTCTCAATCCCCCTTCCTTTCCCGTTGCTCATCCAGAACATTTGTGGAACGATTTGATGACGAGGTGATATATTACCAATCGAGGGTCGTATTTAAAAGTGAAAAAATCAGCAGTTTCAGGGGTTATACACTTGCGAAGTGCGAGTAAAAGTTTCCGCTAATCGGGTGAGTCATATGGTGGTCTTTGACTGCTGCAATGCTGAAGCGATCGTGGCGGCAAAATTGCACAATTCTCGGGCATTGTTATTGAAGCTGAATCGGCGGCGTCATACCGATGAAGCTTTAATTGCGATCGCACTGTTGGCCGACTGCATGGATAAGTTATCTTTGGCCGAATCGATGGATGCGCGCGGGTATGAAGGAAAAGCCGCTGCTGCATGATATCATCTCCCGGTTGCAACTCCTCTTGTTTTGGATTTCCTTGTAAATAGGAGTTAACATCAGCTTTGCTAACGCCTCGCCGGTTGTGCATCAGTTGATTGCGCTTGTCTTGTTCGCGATCGCGTTTGTAAATCCCCATCCAATCCATCAATTTCCAAAGAGAAAACCCCTGCAATTGGTCAAAATTCCACAACCATTTTATCAATTGCTCATTGTTTGGAGCAAAATAGCGGGACTGAATATTGGCCAAAGTCCAGGATTTTTGGCGACCCAGATAATTTGACCAGTTGCGGTCATTCGTTGATGGCTCAACAAACCGGATTAAATCCGATAACTCTCGGTCTGCATCAATAAAGGTAGAAAAATCAGAAACCTGCACCCCCGGCTGTTTTTGCTGCATAATTTTCTGCAAGTCTGTGCGCGATCGCAGACACAATCCGCGATTGTCCCAAACCAGCAATTCTCCCAGAGAAAGCTGAATCAAATGCCCTTTATAATTGAGGATATCCAGCTTTTTCGGCAATTGAGAAACCAAATGCAAAATAGCTGCTTTCAGAAAGGTTTCGTGGGCTGCAGCCAAAATGGCAATAGCCAGGGCGTAGCTTTCATTTTTTAACAAAATCTCGATAATGTCAAGGGCATCGCGAATTCGCTGCGCCACTTCTGGGGGGTTAAATTCGCGATAACTATCGGTAGTTTTCGGGTTAGCTTTCATATTAAACTGATTGACCAGGAGTTGCAATTCTTCGATAATTTTCCCGTCAATTTCGGGCAATTGGCGGAGCATTTCTAATGCAGCCCCAGGTTGACCGATGAGGATTAACCGCTGCGCTTTTTGCAGTTGCAATCCGCACCAGTAGCGAGAACTTTCGATGAGGGTGGGAGTGGATTTAATCTCGTAGTCTTTGCCATAAAATCGATTGCTGACCAAAAACTGGGTCAAACTGACTGAGAGTGAGGAATTGCACGGCGGAAGAAATAGCCGGCGTGCTAGCTTGGTGACTGACGTAGGCGAGTTGATTTGGGGGAGGGTTTTGCTTGCTCTGTGCTTCTTTCAATACTGCATCCACCTGTTTGACCATTTCCTCCCAATTATCTATTCCCACCGGGTATTCCTCATTCGGATTGGGGGAAACAGAAATGGTATGAAATTCCGGTTTTGTGGGAAAATGCTGCTGAAAATAGCGCTGCAAAATGGGTTGCAAGGTGATGGTATCTTGCCAAAAGGGACAGTCTGACTCTTCTTGTTGGTCGTCGTTAAAAATCTGGGTTTGGTCGGTGAGCAAGATGATAATGCGAGTGGGGGTGGCTAATCCGTTTTCAAAGACTTGGCGGAAGGTATCGAGCAAGGGAAAAGCCAAGTCTTGCCAATAGTTATCGAGTACCTCGGAATGATAGACTAATCCCAAAGCTCTGGCGGGAACCGGATAGAGATTGGTGGTTTCATCTTCTTGCGGGGGGGTCTCAAATTTTCGCAGAGTTTTAAGGGGGAATTTTCCGCTACCTGTTCGTACAAATCAATCCAATTGTGGTCTGTGGTTAGTTGGACGTCGCTATCGCCAATGGTGAGAATCCAAGTTGCCATAATTTTGATTACCTCTGATTACCAAATGCGAGTAAAGTCGCTGTCTTGGGCGAGAAATTGCAAAAAGCGAGTGGAGGCGGGTGGCGGGCAGGGTGGCTGGTTTCGGCGGACGGGCGAAGGGATTGGGTTTAGTTGAAGGTGGGGGTTGTAGGGGTTGAAAGGGGGATTTGGGATAGAGTTGCGTCCATTCATTTTTCCACTGATAAGCGGGATGGTTTTCGTCAGCTTGATTGCGCTGTAGTTGGCAGCTTATGGCAATTTTTTATTGAAACATTAAGGGAATTTCTTTATGGTTCATTGGGGGGGTTTCTTTGCCTTCAGGTCGTCTTTTTTCTTGTAACGTTGGGTCTACCAAACCAGGCGATCGCACAGTTGAATGAGGACGGCGAGGGTATATTGGCGATCGTCTCGGGGAAATTGCTCTTCGTCCCAGAATTTTTCTGCCATTTCTCGCACTTGTTGGGTATTGTTGGGGTCTACGCGATCGTTGGGCACCGCGATGCCGGCTTTGTCCATAATCCGGACTAATTCTCCCCAAGTATCCCGCCAATATTCTCCCGCATCCCGGGTGTCAGCTTTGCCTAACAATCGCAAATGTTCGCCCCAAAATCGCTCCAATCCAAAGGCGGCGGTTTGTCGCATTTTATGGGATTCATTCAGCACTTGTTTATCGCGATAGTCCAGTACCAATTTTTGGGCGATTCTATCCAGGTTGTAATCATATAATGCCATTGTTATAGCCCCTTAATCGTCAGATAGCAGTGACCGAATCCCACGGATTCCAAACCGCCAAGGTATATATACCCTTCGGTGTCATTATCCAGGGGTTTCCAGTCTAATTTGTCCTCGCTGGTTTCGCTGTCTTTGATGCCAAAGGGGAAGACCAGCAGGGTTCCTTCGGGTAAAGCTTCTACGTTAAAAAAGGCGCGATCGTCTACCACTTTTTGCTCTTTTTTCAGCGCCACTCGACTTTGGCGATAGAGGGCCATATCGTGAATCATTCCTATGTCTTTATCCTCCACCACCAGGGCGGGCAGGTTGTTGGTGTCGCCGTCGCTTCACAGGGTATCTAGGGGGAACCAGGGGGATAAGTCTTCTTGGGGTTTCTTTACGGTGACAAACCCAAAGTTGAAGAAGAACACTTCTTGGCCATCGGCTTTTTTTTGCGCTTTTTTTGGTGGTTAATTCTCGTCCTTTCAGTGCTTTAGAACTGGTGTAAGGTTTGGGAATATTGTTGGGATTGTTTTGCTGCAAATTGCCGACAATTCGCTGATAGCGGCGCAGCAATCGCGGACAAGAAACCCAGACAATCGGTTGTCCGGGACAAAAGACGGGCAACCACAAGAGAGACGCTTGTTCGATTTTAATCCGCGACTCGAATTGAATGTCGCGATCGCGCTGTGCGGGCCGCCCATACCAGTCTTCTGCTCGAGTTTCTTCGCCGGACAAATACAGTTGCGATCGCAATCGACCGCGAATCGAACTTCCGGGAATAATCCCGGTTTGAGTAAATTGGTCGCGGAAAATTAGGTTCAAATTTCCGGTTTCTTCTCCGGCGGTTGCCCCTACATGCAAGGGGGCGAGGGTTTCAATAATCCCGTAACCTTTGCGATACATTATGCCACTCCTTTGCTGTTACGCTCTTCTAATCCGGGAACGGCGATCGGCAAGCACAAACCGCCGCCCACATGCTTGAACAATCCATTTTGCGGAAACCATGTTTTCGGCCATTCCCACCAACATTTGTTTAGGGGTTTTTCTAATACATAAACGCTGCCGGCGGGTACTGCATAGCGCCCCCGTCCCAATTGTCCTCCCGCACTGTAGCGATAGGGAATCGGTTTGTCAGTGAGCATTTGCAGGGTGTGGGGAAAATCCTCGCAATGGGCGCGATCGGGAGAACGATAGGAAAATCGATTCGACCCCCACACGCCGGGCACAATTAAGGCAAATGTTCGCTCTATTGGCTGTTCTAACAGGTTTCGCATTTTGCCTTTCAATTCCCCACATTCGATTTCTACTAAATGACTCTCGCCCCCAAACCGATACCATCCCGATTCCAGGGGATAGGTGGACAGATAAACTAACTCAAATTCGGGATGCATTTGCACGGTATTTTCCAAAAATAAGCCGCTTTCTTGCAGGACGCTGCGTTCGTTTTTTTCATCTGCGGATGCAAACAGGGCGCGAAAGTCCAGGGCGGTTTGCCACTTTCTCTATTCTTGAAAATGGCGGTTATATCATCCCAATTGGTAATCGATTGCCAGGTATAGTCCGGGTCGAGTTCGGGGGTTTGCTGATGCCAAATGAGTTCGCCATTTTCCCACTGTATTTCCCATCTATCCCTACTTTTTTCGCCAATGACAATTGTCCAAGGAATGGGAACCATAATTTTATTGGGTGTCCCTTGTTCTGCCCAAAATAGACCAGTAACGTACAACTGTTCTTTCAGTTCTTGTTTGACCGTGGGATTGCGATAATGAGCGCTAAAAAATAGGCCGGCTAATGTGGCGGCATCGGGGGGAAATTTGGCCCCGGAACGCCCCACTAGGTTTTCTGGGGACAAAAAGCCGCCGGTACTCCCATACATTGCCCCTAACGGGCGAATTTTTATCTGGTATTCAAACATGGATTCGGTCTCCTAGGGAAGGGGTTAGGACAGCAGGTGCCAACCGATTTGGATTAAATTATCGATCCAGTGAATCAGTTCGCAATTTCTTTGGCGATCGCTTTGGGCAGCGGAAAAAATTTGCTGGCGATTCTGCTTCAGGGTTTCTTTCCAACCGGGAAAGTAAATCTCGAAAAATTGCAATGCTCCCGTGCAAAAATCCAGAATCGTATTGTCATCGAAAGAGTCTAAGTCATTGGCACTCAATCCAACGGCATGACGGGATTTGAGTTGCGCTAGGTCGCGATACACGTGACTCCAATTCGACTCGCCATCTAGGTCTTGATAGGCGTTTAATATCTGCAAATAGTCCCAGGGAGTCGTTTATTCCACGAACTGCCCGTTGTTGAAAACCACTCGAATGGTAATGCGATCGCGTCCTCGTTTTTTAAACCGGTCTTGGGTTTCCCGACAATGTTGCAATCCATCTCGTTGCGGAACGCTACCGCCTACCCAGACCACTCCCAAACTCAGAGTTGCATTTTCTTTAATTAACGGATATAATTGTTGCTGTAATCCCTTCCAAATTGCATGCAATTCTTTCAATTGCTCTAGGACTTGCTGGCCGGAAATTTGTTCGGGTTCTCCTCGATAAAGAATGCCGAAAAAGTCATCGCCGCCAGCATAAATCATCCGCCCCAAGTCGCGGGGAATTAACTCGTATAAGTCGGTTCCCCACTGGCGCAGGAGTCGGCTAAATTCGCGAATTCCTGCATCCCCACCCAGTTCTAGGGATTTTTGCAGCAAATCGCCCATTTTATCTCCATCTCCCATAAACCACCCGGACCAGTAGGAGGTTCCTGCATCGCTTTTGCGATTGATATCTTTAAACCGTTCCGGAGGCGCAATTCCAATGGGCCGACCAAATTGAGCGTGAGTCACTAACCGCTTGACTAATTCGAGAATGCTCAATCGTTCGTTTTCTGCAATAAATTTCCCTTCGATTTCCGGGTTTTCGCTGTCGGTTTGTCCCGGAGATTGCGGTCCGTCGAATATCTGGGCGAGGATGTGGTAAAACCGCTCGATTTCCTCGGTTTCCTGTGGGGGAAATCCATGTTTTGGGTTAATATCTGGCGCTTCTAATCGCGGATAGGCGATCGCATCAGCGCCGCTGAGACTCGAACTATTCCCCATTCAATTCATCGCTGTCCATCGCCGAGACAGTTTGCGGTTTTCTAACTGTAGTTTGGCTTTTTCTGGCGTTTCTCCTTGTCCCCAAAACACCTTCCAGGTGTGCTTTTTCCATTTCTCCCATTCGGGTTTCCAGGTATAAGCGAATTTCCCGCGATCGCCCCCTCCCGGGCAATTTTTTCTTCCAGTCTGCGGCGACATTGTTCTAATACCTTCCCCCAAGCATCCAGCAACGCATGGCGGGCCGTTTCTTCGGGAAAATCGCCGCGCAGCAAAATCCGATTGGGCATTCCTTTGGCAATTTTGGGCAATCCTGGGGAAATCACTTCTACCCCTTTCTCTTGCGCCGCTTGGATAATTGCTCGACTCAGATAAGATAATATCAAAGATGCCCCGTATAGGTCGCGCAATTTGCGGGATTTTTCGATAAATCCTTGGATCGGAGCAAAAGTGACCAACACATATTGACGGTTGTCTGAACGGGACTCCTCACGATTCATGGGCGTTCCCCCCGTGCGAATACTTGTTTTATGTTACTTCATCCCTTACTCTCTTTTGCCAAACTACAGATTTTTTTAAACATTTTATGGGGGCGATCGCCTTTTCACCGTCAGATGCTTTGGGATCCCCCCAACCCCCCTTAAAAAGGGGGGCTATAAATAAATCCCGCAGTCGCACTTATAGTTTTGCGCGATCGCGCCTCTTCCGGGGTAGCACTTAGGGCAAGGCGGACTGTAACTGTAGCTGCAGGGGTTTATCCGGGAGGATTTCGATGCCGGGAAAATTGGTGTTGGCTAGGATTGTGCCCGTTTCCGCTTGCGATCGCGGCCACAAGACGTAGCGACTGCCCCGGGGTAAGCGATCGAGATTGTGAGGATTTTGGGTGAGCCAAATTAACGGTAAAAAGGGCGGTTCTCCCGCGATCGCATCTTCTCCCGCATCGGTGGCGGCCAAGGCTTCTAGCACTTGGTGATTGCCATGTATCAAGCCGCTGCCTGCAGTCCATAGTCGCACGTTGAGCTGGGCGCGATCGGCATAAAAGAACAAGGAGGCAGCGGCGATCGCGGCTTGTTCGAACTGCTCTAAATCCCAACTGCTGGTGCTATCGAGAGCGACGATTAACTCCTGTCCCCCGGTGGCGGTTTCCAATTCTCGCACTCGCAGTTCCCCATAGCGGGCGCTGGTGCGCCAGTGAATCAACCGGGTGGGGTCGCCAATCCGGTAGGGTCTCACGGTGCGGGTAATCCCTTCAGTGGCCATGTTAAACCGCCGATCGCTGTGGACGAGAAAGCTATCTTCCGCCCCCATGCGATCGACTAGGGGACAGGTAGTGAGAGGTAGAACCTCGGGATAGACAATTGCCGTGGCGGGGGCATGGCGCGATCGGCGACACCAAAATAACCCCAACGGCGTCCCGCTTCTCACTTGCACTTCGTGCCAACGATAAATTCCGCGCCGCTGCATGGGTAGAGAATACACCCACCGATACGTATTGTTCTCCGGGATTTCTTCGATCGCCGCTTGGATGGGTTTTCCCCACACAAAGGGAATCATATCCCGCACTTGCAACAAGGTTTTCTTGTGCTTAGACCGATTTTCTACTTCGATTTCTACGGTTAAATTCTCCCCCGCACTCACCGGTTCGAGGGGTCGCCGATGCAGGGTCAATTCCTGCAGCGATCGCCAGGGCAAAATCGCCGCAAAACCTAAAATGGCGCAACTGACGCCGCTAATCACATACAACCAACCCGCCATTGTGTTGGTTGCAGCGCCAAAGAAAAATAAGGTTAATCCTCCCAGCAACCATCCGGCGTAGGCGGGATTCACCCAGTGGGTTTCTAACCAATAGGCTAGCCGTTTTTTCAGAGAATTTTTTTCGATTCGAGAAGCCATTCGTTGTCCCAAAGTCATGGAAAATGCACCACTAAAATAGCCGATATGCTTCTTCCGTTATAGCAGGGAAAGGGGAACGGAGAGCGGAACCCTCGGTTTAACCCTCGCTTCGCCGATTCTCATCTGCTATTCCACATCCAATTTCTGCTAGTTCATTGGGATGTTCTCGGGGTGGCGCTTTACCGACAAAAAAAAACTGGGTTAGAGATTCTCTAACCCAGACCGAGGGTGAACAATGAACGCTGGTATTACTTCCGGTTTATCCCTTTGCTGTTCGGGAGTGTTTTCACCGGTCTGTTACGTCTTTCTTCTTTATCCTATCACAGACAACGCAAACTTGACCGGGATTCTTATCACGAAGCGTTCATTCGGAAGTAATAGAAAACTTTTTTCCCCTTTCCGAGATGAAGCGCACTGGAGGCACTGTCTTTTTTATGCCGCTAGGGGGTAGGGGAGGAACCCTGATTGGGGGAGAATTTTGGAGAAAATTCGACCTTTTTCATGTTTTTGTTGCACCCTAATGGTATATTTGAGGTTGGAGCTGAGCCTTTGGGTTCGCCATTCCCCTCTGTGGGGGTTTCGGAATTGAACTTCCGAATCGCGAATCCGCTGGGCGGGAGATTGGGCGCGGCTTGCAACCGCTTGGCTGCCCTTTCCTTTCGCTCCGTTGGATTCATCATAGCTCAGTGCTTTCACTGATGTCAAGGGGGTAAAGAAAAATTTTTTTTGCCAGATTTTTTTGCCCCTCTCCGGGCGCTGTAAATCCGCATTGCGATTGACTTTCAGCAGATTGGCTTTCGGGTCGCCTCCCCCGAACTGCTGTTAAGCTTTACCGTATTTTTACTTATTTGTCTCCTGTTTGTCACAAAACTTTACATTTGGCGAAGAACCACAAGAGGGTCAGGAGAGCTGTGTCTCCTGACCTGGGTGGGTAAAAACCCCGAGCAGCGGATGGCTTAGTTGACGCCGGCGGCTAAACGGTTACCGACGGAAGGGTCGGAGGATTGAGGTTGCGGGGGCGATGGGGGGTGGGATGCGATCGCTCCACCCTTGTCAGTTGTCCGCGCAGATCGGCCCAGGAGACGCCGGACAAACTGGGCAAGTTGAGATGAGACTGTTGGAACCGTTCCGGCGGTCCGAGGGCGACGGCCCACATGTCGGCAGCGATCGCCGCTTGGATCCCGGAGTCGGCATCTTCAAACACCACCAATTGCGACGGATCGATTCCCAACTGTTCGGCGGCGTGCAAGAACAGGTCCGGGGCGGGTTTGGAGCGCACCACGCTGTAGCCATCGGCGATCGCATCCACTTGCGAGGCGATGCCCAACCGTTCGACCACACTGCGCGCATTTTGACTCGCCGAGGCGATCGCGATTTTTATCCCGGCATTTCGCAACTCCTCGAGAAACTCGGCGGTTCCGGGTAACAAATCCTCCGGGGAAATATGGGCGATGGACTCCACATAATACTGATTCTTGCGATCCATCATCTCCTGCATTTGCGCCTCGGACACCTGGCGATCGCCGAGTAACTTCACCAGAGAATCCGATCGCGAGAGTCCCCGCATGGATTCATTTGCGGCGCGATCGAACGCAATCCCCGCTTCATCGGCGAGACACTTCCACGCCTGATAGTGATATTCCGCCGTATCGGTCAGCACGCCATCCAAGTCAAACAGAACCCCGCGAATTGTCGGCATCACCCGAGGCAAGTGTTGCGACATCATAGGATTAAGCGTGAGCAACTCCGAGTTCACCCCCTTGGGCGTGATATTGAACCGATACCAGTCCTCGCCGTAGCGCACTTTAAACATCAGGCGCGTCCATCCCGGGGGCAGATGCGGATATACTCCCGGACCGTACTCGCCAAAGCGCAAACCGCCAAATCCGAACACCACCGCTTGCCAAGTCGCCCCGGTGGAGGCGGCGTGAATTCCTTCCCCGGCGTTGCCTCGCACGTCTTCGAGATCCACCAATGCGGCGCGCATCAAGTGTTCGTAGGCTTCTTCCGGACGAGCGAGATGGCAGGCGAGGATGGCGTGAATAGCCGGACTGAGGGACGATCCGTAGGTATGATCCGTGCGCGGATTGTAGTAATCCCAGTTTTTCTCCAGGGTTTCGCGATCGAAGCGATCGCCGAGCAGATAAAGCAGCATCAGCACATCCGCTTGTTTGAGAACCTGTCGCCGCGAAGCCCCTTCGATACCTAGTAGAGCTTGCATGGATTGTTGGCGCGGTTCGTAGTCGGCCAAATCGATAGATTCCAGTTGGAAAAAGCGATCGGCTTGTTCGATCAGTTTGGTTTCCGGATCGAACGGTACCCAGATGCGTGCCGCGATATCGGCCCATTTTGCCAGTCGCGCTTCGCTGAGGTCCAGGCGCGTTCCCAGTTCGCTAGCAATCTCGGGATGGGCGGTTTGCAAGCGCTCCCACAGAGAAAGTGCGGTTTCTAAATGCCACTGTACCAGATAATTGGTGAAGGCATTGTTATCCACATGGTCGTGATACTCGTCCGGCCCGATGGTGTCGCGGATTTCATAGCAGGCGCGATCGCGATTCCATTCTACCCGAGTGCCCCAAAATTTAGCCGTATCCAGCATCAGTTCCGCACCGTAGCGCAACATCCACTGCTCGTCCCCGGTGGCTTTCCAGTATTGCCACACTGCATAGGCGATATCGCTGGTAATGTGGAGTTCGATGTCCCCACACCAAATTCGCACTAGTTCTTTCCCTTCCGCGTCGGGCACCCAGCGCGGGGTCACTTCATCCCCGGTATCGGCACTTTCCCAGGCAAACATCGCCCCTTCGTAACCGCTTTCTGCCGCTTTGCGTCGCGCCCCGGGCAACGTATAATAGCGGTAAGTGAGAACGTTGCGGGCGATATCCGGTTGGCTGTATGACAGGAACGGCAAAATAAAAATTTCCGTGTCCCAAAAGATATGACCGCGATAGGCAAACCCGGACAGGGCCTTGGCGGGAATGCTCACCCTGTCATCGTGGCGCGGTGAGGCTTGCAGCAATTGAAACAGGTTATAGCGAATCGCCAGTTGCGCTTTGGGGTCGCCTTCGATGATGATATCGCAATCTTGCCACAGTTTCTCCCATTGGGCAACCTGCCCTTGGCGCAGGGTTTCGTAATCGTCTAAGTTTGCCAGTTTGTTCAAGGCGGCGCGATCGGGATTGGCAGCTTCCCGGGTGGTGTACAGGGTCACATATTTGCTCGCGGTGACGGTTTCCCCGCGACGCGCCTCCACGCTGGTGGTCAGGGTGGGATATCCCGGAATGCTCATCGCCACTACGGGCCGTTTTTCCCCATTGCCCTGTTTGACCACCAGTTGGGTGGCCATCCCCAGTTCGATGTTGCTGTGGATGGTGGTCAGATGCAACCACACGGCGTCGAATTTTGACGGCAATAAGGGTAAGGCTACCGAATCGATATAGTTTTGCTTCTCGAGATGGGCTAATCCCTGGTCGAGCAATTTCCAGTGCTTGACGCCGTGGTTGTCGGGATAGCCGTTGATGCCGGCTTGAATCTCGATGGTGTCCTCGAAGTCGAGGGGAGTGAGGAAGACTCGGATGGCTCCTACATGGGCTTGTGCAAGGCTGGTAAAGCGCTCGAAGTGCAAATCGAGGGTTTTACCCTGGGGAGTGCGCCAGCGAATCTGGCGACGGAGAATCCCGTGCCGCATGTCGAGTTCTCGTCGGTAGTGGAGAATTTCGCCGCGATCGAGGCTGAAGTATTCTCCTCCAATGGAAATGGCGATCGCTAGCCAATCGGGACAGTTCGCCAGTTCGGTGAAGGCAATCGGTATCTTGTCGTAAACGCCGTTAATCCAGGTGCCATTTTGACCGCCCGGATATCCTTCTTCAAAGGTGCCTCGCGTCCCCAAGTAACCGTTTCCGAGGGTAAAAACGGTTTCCTGGTGGGCGGTGCGGTTGGGGTCTAATTCGGTTTCGGTAATTGTCCAGTCAGTTGAGTACATCACACTCGAGTGTTTGTTTCCCTATGGTATTGAGCGAGGATAAAATAAGCAGGTTTGCCGCTACTGATGCGCGGCGGTGAAGGTTGGCCTCAGATTCACCATCTGTGCCGCTGTTTTTCTGGTGCTGAAAACCTTCTTTTTCTAGCATCCCTCTTCTGCGGGCGGTAGTACCGAAAAGGATGAAAAACTATGGAAAACGATAAGAAATTACATAAAGTTAACAAATGTAAAAAATGTGGGTAAATGTGGATATTTCTCCTCTCTTTCCCCTAACTCGCGATCGTCTCCCGCTGTAGGATAACAAGGGGTTTGTTTGGCGTGACTATTTCTCTCGTTTCACTGTTTCGGTCTGGCTTTGAGCCTTCCGGATATCGGCCAAAATTTCTGCCAATCCCTTCGGGTGCTTGATTTTCCTCCCATTGTCCTGAATTTACAATGAACCGACTCGAACTGAATTTCGCCTGGGCGCTCTACAGTGCCGATCGCCTCGCCAAAACCTCCGGCGATCGCTTCTTCCCGTGGGTTGGTAAACCCAGTCTGTGCGATCGCCCATATTTGGTCTCGATTTCGGGCTTTTTACAGGTTTTTTCGCCCAAAAAGCGATCGCTTTTTTCTCCTCAACCCGGACAATTTCTCCCCACCCGCCAGGGTCTTTCTGGCAGCTTTTTATCGCCGCTTTTTCACTGGCGTTTCGGTCAGGGATTACGGAAATTTTCCCCTCGCTTTTCGGGGAATTTTTGCCCCCAATCGATTGGTCTGCGGTCTTGCATTGCGATATCGGAGACGCTTTCTCTCGCATTCCCTTTTCTTCGGTTGCCAGACCGGTTCATTTCACCCTCGGTCTGGAGTCGGCTTTCCGGCTGCTTTCTAGCAGGCGCGGGGGAATAAATCTCCCTCGCTTGCGGTTCGGTTTGCTTACTGTTATTCTACCCCCAACTTTTCTGCCGCTAACATGGCGATCGCATTTTTTTTATCTTTCCCCTCCCCTCCCTTTGCCACCAGCGTTCCGGGGAACAATTCTCCGGCTTCCTGGTTTTTTCACTGGAACGATTTGGGGAATAGGTTTCGCCCAATTTTGCAGCGTTGGGCATGATATTATAGCAAATTTACCGTCAAAAAACATCCGTAAAAACCCAGAGAACCCTCGGGCGGAACTCACCACCAAATGCGATCGCATCTTGACGCAGAAAAGGGGTTTTGACCTGTTTCTAGGGCGCTTTCACGCCCCTCCCGCTGGCAGATAAAATATTGACATGCAAAGGAAACCCCCTGCATGTCAATTTCAAAAATATTTAGATTTGTATTGGGTTGCGTTACACCTTTTGCCGATCCTCGAGTTCGCACAGTCGCCGTTGTTGGAAGTTAAATTCTACTTGTTCCGGAGTTAAAACGTCATAGTCAATCGTTTCACGCATATCCCATTGCAGTTCGGCTAATAATAACAAGGCAATTCCGACAATCGTCCCCGTAATCAAAAATTGCCAGGTGGGAAAGAATGGCAAAATAATAATGCCGAGTAAATGAAAGATGCCGGCGAGGATAAAGCTGCGCGATCGCATTCCCAATCCAGTGCCAATGTAGCCTAAAGCGGTTAATCCCAACCACAGAGGACACAGGCGCATCAAAATTTGTCCCCACCCCAAAAAAATACTTAAATCCGTTAAAACCGCTCCCCCTATCATCAATATCGCCCACCAGTACACCAACCAGCGCAGTTTTTCTACCCTTACCCAAAACCAGGTTAAACCAGCCATGCATGCCGTGCCCAATGCAGTGAGTGCTGTCCAACAAATCGCTTGAATTGTCCAACTGATGGGGAAAAATTGTGCTGTGGCGAAAATAACTGTCGTTACCCCTGCCCAAATCAGGAAAATTTGGTCAATCCGCGTGTAAAACCGATGCAGTAATTGTCGATTGCCGATTTTCCAGTTCAATGTCCAGAGTCCTTCGAGATCCTGCACGGGTAGATGTTCCTGCTTCCAGCGCACAATGGGTTCGTTCGGGAAGAAAGTCATGATAACCTCCGATACGTTTGGAAACCCCCGTGCTTTAGCCGGGGGAGGAAAAACGAACGTGCGGCTTTAGCC
>NZ_JAJENT010000426.1:0-30216 GCF_035615515.1 Phormidium sp. CCY1219 | reverse complement strand
AGGGGCTTGGTAAGACTTTATTTTCCCAAGCTCACCTGACCAGAAGACCAGACTTATCTAAGTTTGGTAGCCATGAAAGACAAACCTGTTGATATAAATCTTGCCCCATCGGGGTTAAAGAATTTTTATGGGGGCTTGAAAGAGGATGTAGCAGGAGATACATCAGAAGGAGTAGGTAGAGCGATCGGAAAAATCCTTCTCAAGAAACAGTGACAAACGCACACAATTTGATAAAAGAATGCTATCTTAGAGAAGTGTGGAAACAAACCGAAACAAGAATTGCCGAGAGAGGAAAGAAACGTATGGTTTCAACTGTAGATCCGAAAGTACCCGCACGAGAAAGCAACAGCATCAGCAGTCTTTCTAACCAGTGGGAAGGATTTATTCCCGGAAAATGGACAAAAGAAGTAGACGTCCGGGATTTCATTCAAAAAAACTACACCCCGTATGAAGGAGACAGCGCGTTTTTAGCTGACGCCACAGAGCGGACGAAAACCCTGTGGGGGAAAGTCAGCGAACTGATGGAAGAAGAACGCAAAAATGGAATTTTAGACACGGAAACGAAAATTCCCTCGGGAATCGCCAGCTACGGCGCGGGATACATCGATCCCGACTTAGAGCAAATCGTCGGATTGCAAACCGACAAACCGCTCAAACGTGCCATCATGCCCTATGGCGGAATTCGGGTGGTGAAGAAATCCCTAGAAGCTTACGGTTACGAACTCGATCCCGAAACCGAAAAAATCTTCACCAAGTATCGCAAAACCCATAACGACGGCGTTTTCGATGCCTATACCCCAGAAATTCGAGCGGCGCGGCACTCGGGACTGGTCACGGGATTGCCCGATGCTTACGGGCGCGGTCGAATTATCGGAGATTACCGCCGGGTGGCTCTATACGGAATCGATCGCTTAATTGTCGATAAAACACATCAACTCGCCTCTTTAGAACTCGACGTAATGGACGAGGGCATCATCGAGAGACGGGAAGAAATCTCCGAAGAAACGCGAGCGCTGCACGAACTGAAAGAAATGGCAGCGTCATACGGCTTTGATATTGGACGTCCCGCCGCCAATGCCAAAGAAGCGGTACAGTGGACCTACTTTGGATATCTTGGTGCGGTCAAGGAGCAAAATGGGGCAGCGATGTCCTTGGGACGGGTTTCGACCTTCCTAGATATCTATTTCGATCGCGACCTGAAAAACGGTACGCTCAGCGAAAGCGAAGTTCAGGAAATCATCGACCACTTCGTAATGAAACTGCGGATGGTGCGCTTCCTGCGGACTCCGGAATACAACCAACTGTTCTCCGGAGATCCCACCTGGGTAACGGAATGTATTGGAGGGATGGGGGAAGACGGACGATCCCTGGTTACGAAAAGCAGCTTCCGCTTTTTGAACACCCTATATACTCTCGGTGCGGCACCGGAACCGAACCTAACCATCTTGTGGTCGGAACGCTTACCGATTAACTTCAAGCGCTTTTGCGCCAAAGTCTCCATCGATACTTGCTCTACCCAGTACGAAAACGACGATTTGATGCGGCCCGAATATGGCGACGACTACGGAATCGCCTGCTGCGTGAGCGCCATGAAAATCGGGAAACAAATGCAGTTTTTCGGCGCGCGGGCGAACTTAGCCAAAGCGCTGCTGTATGCCATCAATGGCGGTAAAGACGAGACAAGCGGAGAACAAATCGGGCCGCCGTTCGTGCCGGTAACGGGAGACTACCTGGAATACGACGATGTGGTAGAGAAGTTCGATCGCTTCTTGGAGTGGTTGGCGAAACTGTACGTCAACACCCTGAACGTGATTCACTTCATGCACGATAAATACGCCTACGAACGGATTGAGTTGGCCCTGCACGATCGCGATGTGTATCGGACGATGGCTTGCGGAATGGCGGGATTATCGGTAGTTGCCGATGCCTTGTCTGCCATCAAGTATGCCAAAGTGAAGGCAATCCGCAACGATCGCGGCTTGGTGGTGGATTACGAAATCGAAGGGGATTATCCCAAGTACGGGAATAACGACGATCGCGCGGACGACATTGCCGCCGATCTGGTCAAAGAGTTTATGAACAAAATCCGCAAGCACAAGACCTATCGAAATTCCGTGCCTACCCAGTCGATTCTGACCATCACTTCTAATGTAGTGTACGGGAAGAAGACTGGTAGCACCCCAGACGGACGCAAAGCGGGCGAACCCTTTGCCCCGGGTGCGAACCCGATGCACGGACGCGACACCAAAGGTGCGATCGCCGCTCTGGCCTCCGTAGCGAAACTGCCCTACGAGCACTCACAAGATGGCATTTCCTACACCTTCTCCATCGTGCCCCAGGCATTAGGAAAAGTGGAAGCGGATAAAGTGACCAACTTAGTGGGCATGTTAGATGCTTACTTCCACGAACGCGGTCATCACATCAACATCAACGTGCTGAATCGCGACACGCTGATTGAGGCGATGGACCATCCGGAAAAATATCCGCAACTGACGATTCGCGTGTCCGGTTATGCCGTTAACTTCATCAAGTTGACCCGCGAACAACAGTTAGATGTGATTAATCGCACGTTCCACGAACGCATCTAGGATTCCGTCCGGTGGCGGTGGGCGACTGCCCGCCTCACCCAAGGCTTAAGCAACATCAAAAATCGGTTAGAGCAACTGCTCTAGCCGATTTTGCCAGTGCAGGCAATTTCACCGACGGGATTGGGTCAATGATTTATCCATAGCATAGTTATCAGCAGAAGTCAAGCGAAATTCAGAATTTTTTTATATTTACCCAAATAATGAACCCTAAGATTAAAAAAACCCGTACAACTGGGAGGATTTGTCCCAAACGGGTTATAAAGGAAAAGAAGTAGAAACCACACAGAACAGCAGCTTTTCGGAAAGCATATTAATAGGGTGGGTCAACCTACCCTAAGGCTGGTGCAACGTGCGAGAAACCAATCGAAAGACGGATGACGCAGGGAGGGCGCAGAACTTAAAATAAAAATTAAGCTAGATATTCTTATTGTAGCTTTCGGATTCCTTTTAATTTTCTAAACTAATGCTTCTGTCCCGATCGCCAAAACTCTTTATAGAAAAATGCTATAATAAAACCAAGTAAAGGAGCTTTTATGGTCAATACAACCTTTCTATCTCCCAACCGATCGGCCCCGTCTCAAACCCCCGTAGTGGGTAGAATCCATTCTCTAGAAAGCTGCGGTACCGTGGATGGTCCGGGAATCCGATTTGTCATTTTTACCCAAGGCTGTCCCCTGCGCTGTCTTTACTGTCATAATCCCGACTGCCAAAAACTAGGAGAAGGGAACCAAATCAGCGTGGACGAACTGATCGCAGAGGTACAAAAATATCGCTCCTATATGCGCTTTTCTGGCGGGGGGGTGACGGTGACTGGGGGCGAACCTTTGATGCAACCTGCCTTCGTGCGAGAAATCTTTCGTCGCTGCAAAGAATTGGGCATTCATACCGCGTTGGATACTTCCGGTTATGTCTTGCTCGAAGCGGCGAAACCGGTGCTAGATTACGTAGATTTGGTGCTGCTGGATATCAAATCCTACACCCGAGACACCTACCGCAAAGTCACCAGCGTTTCCCTGGAACCGACTCTAAATTTTGCCAACTATTTGAGCGAGATTAACAAACCCATGTGGGTGCGCTTTGTGTTGGTGCCGAATTTAACCGACGACCCCGAGAATGTGGAAGGATTGGCGCAGTTTGTCTCCGAGTTAAAGAGTGTGGAGAAAGTGGAAGTGCTGCCCTTTCATAAAATGGGAGAATACAAGTGGCAGCAACTCGGATATGAGTATCAATTGAAAGATACCCCAGAACCCACCCCCGAACAAGTAGAAGCGGTGATGAATATTTTCCGAAACTATGGGTTGCAGGTGCAATAAATTTTCGTAACTGGGAAGGGGCGATCGCCCGCCAATCCGCCCCGGCGTCTATCCCGCCACAATTCGAGAGAAAAAGAAGAGGTAATGGGAGTGAAATCGCGCCCATTGCCTGTTTTTTTTTATAGATGCTTGTGATTTTAGATACAGTTTTATCCGGCAAAATTTGCTAGATCGGTTTCTTATGGAAAGTCTGGTGGCGGTTGAGTCAGCGGACTGAATTTTTTGTCGTTTTAGAAGCAAGGATATTGCAGAAAAATGAACCTAAAAAAACGAGTAGCGTTGGTGGTGGGATTTGTGGCGGCATTGGCGATCGCGATCGCCTGGGGTTCCATGTCCGGCTCGATTATAGCACAGCGCGGGGGGAATTTAACCGTATCCGCCGCCATTAGTTTAACCAATGCGATGCAAGAAATCAAGCCCCTTTACGAACGAAATCAGCAAGCAAGAGAAATTCGCTATAACTTTGGCTCATCCGGTGCTTTACAGCGACAGATAGAACAGGGAGCGCCAGTGGATGTGTTCCTGTCGGCGGGGAAAAGACAAATGGATGCACTGGAGGAACAAAATCTGCTGCTATCCGGGTCTCGGCAAGATTTACTCAGAAATCGGATGGTGTTAATTACGCCAAAAAATAGAGCGGCGATCGCCAATTTTAGAGACTTGCTCGCATCGGATATCAAACGAGTAGCGATCGGGGAACCGAGAAGCGTCCCCGCCGGACAATATGCGCGAGAAGTATTGGTCAATCTCGACATTTACGACGACTTGCGACCGAAAATGGTGTTTGGGAATAACGTCCGTCAGGTGTTAACCTTTGTAGAAACCGGCAACGTAGATGCGGGCATTGTTTACATCACCGATGCCCTGCAATCCGATGGTATTGCGGTGCGCGCCACTGCTTCGGAAAACCTTCATTCCCCCATCGTTTATCCTGTCGCCGCGATTAAAAATACCCAAAATGCAGAGGCGTCTAAAGATTACCTGCGATTTCTATTTACCGATGCGGCAAAAGCGGTATTTGAGAAATATGGATTTAGCCCAGTGAGTTAATTTACCGGAGGGCGAGTACCCTACCGAATTCTTCATAATTACCGGAAAGATTAAAGGGGAATTGGTTTTAGTAATTCCTATAAAACAGGCAAAAAGTGGTTAAATTGAGGAGTAATTGTTGGCAATGGAATTTGACTTAACGCCGCTGTGGATATCCTTAAAAACTGCGGTAACGGCGACTGGATTTGCCTTTATTTTAGGCATGGGGGCGGCGCGGTGGATGATGGGGAAACGGGGAAACTGGAAAACGGCGATTGAGGCAATATTTATTGCGCCATTGGTGTTGCCTCCCACGGTGTTAGGATTTTTGTTATTGCTATTTTTTGGCAAGCACGGACCTGGGGGGAAATTGCTAGAGCAGTTCGATATTACGGTAATATTTTCTTGGTCAGCGACGGCGATCGCGGCAACGGTGGTCGCGTTTCCGCTGATGTACAAAACTGCTTTAGCTGCTTTCGAGCAAATCGACCGAAATCTGCTGAGTGCGGCGCGCACATTGGGGGCATCGGAATGGCGGATATTTTGGCAAGTGATGCTACCCTTATCTTGGCCCGGAATTGTAGCGGGAACCATATTGGCATTTGCGCGGGCGTTGGGAGAATTTGGGGCGACGCTGATGCTGGCGGGGAATATTCCGGGAGAAACGCAAACGATTCCGGTGGCGATATATTTTGCGGTGGAAGCGGGGGAGATGAGGGAAGCGCAAATCTGGGTGGCAATTGTATTGGTGATTTCGTTAAGTGCGATCGCGGCGGTGAACTTTTCGCAAAACCAATTAGAACGGTTGCGAGAAGGGAGAGGAAAAAATCGCGATCGCTTCATTAATTTTTCGCCGTCTCGCACATATGGCCGCTTGCATTCTACCACATTTCAGGTAGATATTGAAAACCAGTTAAAAAGTTTTGAATTGGGGGTAAATTTTGCCGGACAAAACGGAGAACCGATCGCCTTGTTAGGGGCATCGGGTTCCGGGAAAAGCATGACCTTGCGTTGCATTGCCGGTTTAGAGACACCCACCCGGGGGCGCATTGAATTAAACGGGCGAGTATTGTTCGATTCCGAACGGGGAATTAACCTGCCGAGTTGCGATCGCCGGATTGGCGTCGTGTTTCAAAATTATGCTTTGTTTCCGCATTTAAACGTGGAAGAAAATATCGAGTTTGGGTTAAAACATTTGCCCAAAGGGAAACGCGAGCGGATTGTAGCCGAAAAAATCGCCCAAATGGACTTGCAAGGATTGGAAAAACGGCACAGCGATCGCCTCTCGGGCGGGCAGCAGCAGCGGGTTGCCCTTGCCAGAGCGCTTGCAATTGCCCCCGATGCGCTGTTGTTAGACGAACCATTTTCCGCCCTAGATACATACCTGCGGCACAAACTGGAAAAGCAACTGCGAGAAACCCTAGCCACCTATGAAGGCGCGACCTTATTCGTGACGCACAATATAGAAGAAGCCTATCGAATTAGCACAAAGTTGCTGATTTTAGCCGATGGAGCGATCGCCGCCTACGGGACCAAACAAGACATTTTAGAACGCCCGCCCAGCTACATTGCCGCCCAACTCACCGGGTGTAAGAACTTTTCGCGAGCCAGAGCGATCGGCGGGCAACAAGTGGAAGCCATAGACTGGGGTTGTACCCTGAGGGCGATCGAACCGCTACCCGAATCCCTCGCCTATGTGGGCTATCGCGCCCACCAATTTCACTTTCCCCCAGCGGGCGATCGGGAAAACAGCTTTCCGTGCTGGTTAGCGCAAACCAGCGAAACCCCGCACCGGATGACCTTGTATCTTAAACTACAAACCGCCCCCCATCATGCCAACGACTACCACCTGCAAGCGGAAGTATTTAAAGAAAAATGGGAAATTCTCAAAGATCGTCCATTTCCGTGGTATGTGCGCTTCGATCCCCTGCGGCTGATTGTGATGGAACGGTGACAAGGCGGGCGACACAGCCAATCCCAGCGCCACAGCGCAAAGCAAATCCGAGAAATTGCGGAAATTGGCAACGGACAATTCCACCATTCTACCGGAGAAAAAAGCGCCAAACCCGTACCCACAGCCAAATCCAAATTAACGTATCCTACCCAACTGACAGACAGCAGTCATCTTCGTTACAGTAAGAGTGAAATTAGGATGCGCCCAATGATAAAAGGATTATTACTTTTTCCAGAAATTTCCAACCAAATTGAGTAGTCTAGGCATAGTCAACCCTAAGTTGATTTGCTCATGCCAAAATCAATCTAAAGACGAAACCGATTCACAGTTCAATCACAGAAACAGGAGCGAACCATGCAACAACCGATCGCACCCACAGCGCAAAACCAACAGCGCAGCATCCCCAACCAAGACGTGCTGCGATACGAACGTCAACCCCTCGACGCCATCTTTGCCCCAAAAAACGTCGCCGTGATTGGGGCGACGGAAAAACCGGGCAGCGTCGGGCGCACCATCGTCTCCAACCTAATTAGCAATCCCTTTGGCGGTGCGGTGTTTCCCGTGAACCCGAAGCGTGCCAGCGTACTGGGGATCAAAGCCTATCGCAATATTGGTGCGGTGCCCGATCCCGTGGATCTCGCCGTAATCGTCACCCCTGCGCCCACAGTTCCCGACATTATCAGCGAATGCGTGGAGGCGGGAGTCAAAGGAGCGATCGTGATCTCCGCCGGCTTTAAAGAAACCGGACCTGCGGGGGTAGAACTGGAGCAAAAAATTCTCGATCGCGCCCGTCGGGGTAAAATGCGGATTATCGGACCGAACTGCCTCGGGGTAATGAGTCCCCTGAGCGGGCTGAATGCCACCTTTGCCACCAGAATGGCCAAACCGGGCAACGTGGGCTTTATCAGTCAAAGCGGTGCCCTCTGTACCGCCATTCTCGACTGGAGCTTGCGGGAAAACGTAGGCTTTAGTGCCTTTATGTCCATTGGGTCGATGCTCGACGTGGGGTGGGGGGATTTAATTTACTACCTCGGCGACGATCCGCGCACCCAGAGCATTGTGATTTATATGGAATCGATTGGCGATGCGCCGGGATTTCTCTCCGCCGCGCGAGAAGTGGCCCTGAGCAAACCGATTATCGTGATTAAAGTCGGGCATACCGAAGCGGCGGCGAAAGCGGCGGCATCCCACACCGGGGCACTCACCGGTAGCGACCAAGTGCTGGATGCTGCGTTCCGGCGCACCGGGGTACTGCGGGTAAACAATATTTCCTACCTGTTCTACATGGCGGAAGTGCTAGCGAAGCAACCGCGTCCCAAAGGCCCGCATTTAACCATTCTCACCAATGCTGGCGGACCGGGGGTAATTGCCACCGACGCCTTGATTACCGAAGGCGGGCAGCTCACGGAACTTTCCTCAGAAACCATCGAAGAACTCAACCAGTTTTTACCGAAACACTGGAGTCACAGCAACCCGATCGATATTTTGGGAGATGCGGAACCGGAACGCTATGCCAAAACCCTGGAAAAAGCGGCCAACGACCCGCAAAGCGACGGGATGCTGGTGATTATGACCCCGCAAGCGATGACCGATCCCACGGCAACGGCGGAGAAGCTGAAGCAATACGCGCACATCAAAAACAAGCCAGTGTTAGCCAGTTGGATGGGGGGAGAAGAAGTGAGCGCCGGGGCGCATATTCTCAACCAAGCGAGCATTCCCACCTTTCCTTATCCGGATACGGCGGCGCGGTTGTTCAATTATATGTGGCGCTATAGCTACAACCTGCGGGGGCTTTACGAGACGCCGATTTTGCCCGGGGATGATGATGAAAATGCGCCCGATCGCGCCTTGGCTGAGAAAATTATCAATCGAGCGCGGGAAGAAAACCGCACCCTGCTCACCGAGTTTGAATCGAAACAGCTCTTTGCCGCTTATGGCATTCCCACGGTGGAAACCCGGATTTGCCACAGCGAAGATGAAGCGGTGCAGTTTGCCGGAGAAATTGGCTATCCGGTGGTGCTGAAGCTGTATTCCTCCACGATTACTCACAAAACCGATGTGGGCGGCGTGCGGTTGAATTTGGCCAATGAGTCAGAAGTGCGCTCTGCTTACACCGCGATCGAGCAAGCGGTGAAAGAAAAAGTCGGTGCCGAACATTTCCAAGGAGTGACGGTGCAGCAGATGATTAAGTTCGACGGCTACGAACTGATCGTGGGCAGCACCCTAGATCCGCAGTTTGGTCCGGTGTTGCTGTTTGGCACCGGGGGTCAGTTGGTGGAGGTGTATAAAGACCGCGCCCTGGGTCTGCCACCCCTGAATACCACCCTGGCGCGCCGGATGATGGAACAAACGAAAATATACAAGGCGCTGAAGGGCATTCGCGGACGCGAACCGGTGAATCTGACCGAGTTAGAGCAGTTGATGGTGCGCTTTAGCCAATTGGTGGTGGAACAGCCGTGGATTAAAGAAACGGATATCAACCCCCTGCTGGCATCGGCGGAGCGCATTATTGCCTTAGATGCGCGGGTGGTTCTGCACGATCGCGAGATGAGCGAGGAGGAGTTGCCCAAACCGGCGATTCGTCCCTATCCGGCGCAGTACGTGTTCCCCTGGTCGATGAAGGATGGCACTTTGGTGAAGATTCGCCCGATCCGTCCCGAGGACGAACCGCTGGTGGTGAAGTTCCACGAGAGCCTGAGCGATCGCTCGGTGTATTTCCGCTATTTCCACCTGCTCAAACTCAGCCGCCGCATTTCTCACGAACGGTTAGCGCGGATTTGCTTTATCGACTACAATCGCGAAATGGCTTTGGTGGGCGACCACCGCGACCCGGAAACCGGCGAACACTACATTTTCGGCTTCAGTCGTCTGACGAGGTTGCACGGTACTGATGAGGCAGAATTCGGCCTGCTGGTAGCCGATCGCTATCAAGGTCTCGGGTTGGGTACCAAGTTGCTCGAACAGTTGCTGCAAGTGGCGCGGGATGAAAATGTCAGCCGCATCACTGCGGATATTCTGCCAGAAAATGTGGAAATGCAACATCTGTGCGTTAAGCTCGGTTTTAACCTGCAACGCATGGATGATGTGGTGAAAGCCCAAATCGACCTGTAATATCGCGTCTGCGTCACTTGTTCCCAGCACATGCTGGGAACGCCCCTCTTGATGTTTTGCCTTCGCACAAAATTGGGGGGGTGCGTCACCCCCGGATTTGATTTGGCGATCGCGCCGGGGATGGGTTGGCGGGGGTGACGCACCCTACGGTGAGATTATGCCTGCGGATCTTTCACTCTGTTTTATTTTACCGCCACCGAAGCCTCGCGATCGCACCGGTGGCGATCGCCGTCGGGGTCAAGGGGGGATGGTGGGCGATCGTCGATGACGGGCGGTGGGCTAGCAGAGCACGACGGGGGATCTAGCCAAAAATACCGAACCCCATTCACTGAGAATCGGGGTCAAAGTTCCGTAGAATCGCGGTGGGTTCCGCGATGAGAATCAGCAATATAGCTGATGCTACAGGTAAGCGGGTAAAGCCATAATAATGCGTAGTGCGCCACCGGGTGCTGAAGCGACAACCGAATCGCGCGGCCCATAGAAATTCTCGCAGTTCCGGGATTTTGGCCTTGCTTCAGCGCCGATATCGCACCGAATCCCTGTTAAATTCGCGTTTATCCCCAGGCTCATGTCGAACCTACCTGTTTATTCTCCTGCACTCGAGCAAATCCTCGATCGCGCTTTTTTGTGTCTTCCGCCGCAGGTGTTAGTGGTGGAGGTTCTGGCGTGCATGAACCGGGGGGTGGGCAGTCAGTGTAAATTCGGGGAAAGAGAAGGCAGCGATCGCGACCCTGGCGGGGCGATCGGGCGCACTTCCTACGTGCTGGTGAAGGACAATCGGCAACTGGTGGGCATTTTTACCGAACGGGATGTGGTGCGCCTGAGTGCGGCGAAACACTCCCTGGAAGACCTGACCCTAGGTGAGGTGATGAGCCAATCGGTGGTTTGCTTCAACCAAGGGGAGTATCGGGATATTTTTGGCCTGTTATCGTTGATGCGACAGCATTCGGTTCGCCACCTGCCGATATTGGACGATGGCGGGGAAGTCATCGGGGTGGTGACGAGAGAACGACTGCGCGAGGTGCTGCAACCGGCGAACTTGCTGAGATTGCGCCAGGTGGGGGAAGTGATGGTGGAGTCGGTGATTCACGCGCCGCCGCACACCTCGGTGCAGAAGATCGCGCAACTGATGGCGCAGCATCGGGTAAGCTGTGTGGCGATCGCGCAACCTGACGCCGCCGGAATGCTGCAACCGTTGGGGATAATTACCGAACGAGACTTGGTGCAGTTTCAGCTGTTCGCCCTGGATCTGGAGCTTCTCGAAGCGCAGGGGGTGATGAGCGGGCCGTTATTGACGGTTAGTCCCGAGAATAGCTTGTGGGAGGCGCATCAGCAAATGCAGCAATATCGGGTGAGACGGTTGGTGGTGACGGGAAGTGGCGGAGAACTGCTCGGAATTGTCACCCAAAGTAGCGTGCTGCGATCGCTCGATCCGATGGAAATGTATCGGATTATCCAGGTGTTGCAGGAAGAAGTCTGCCAACTGAAACGGGAAAAGGTGCAACTGCTGGAACATCACCAGCGAGCACTGGCAACCGAGGTACAAGCGCGGGACAAGTTGGAACAACAGTGGCAACGCGATCGCCGGCAAGCGCAAATGTCCCTGCGCGAGAGCGAAGCCCAGTTTCGGCTGTTGGCAGAAAATTCCACCGATATTATCGCCCGACTGCGGGTGGATGGCACGTTACTGTATGTTTCTCCAGCTTGCACTCGAGTGCTGGGATACCAACCGTCAGAACTTTTGGGGCGCTCTGCGATCGAGTTCTTGCACCCGGATGACTTGCCCGCATTCACATCCGGCAAGGGTTTGGCTTGCCAGATTCCAGATCGGGGTATTTATACTTTTCGAGTGCGTCATCGCCAGGGATATTATTTGTGGCTGGAATCCACCGCGCGATCGCTGCGAAATTCCGCCGAGGGAGCGATCGCAGAAATACAAAGTACCTCCCGCGACGTTACCGATCGCGTGCAAGCAGAACAACAGTTGCAAAAAGCGCTCCACGAGCTAGAATTTCAAAAATTCGCCCTCGATCGCGCCGCTATTGTTGCGATTACCGACCCGCAAGGCAGGATTACCTATGCTAACGATAAATTCTGCCAGCTTTCCGAATATTCCCGCGCCGAACTCATCGGGCAAACCCACCGACTGGTCAATTCCGGCTATCACGACACGGCGTTTTTTCAACAGATGTGGGCGACAATTTCTAGCGGTCGAGTGTGGCAGGGAGAAGTGAGAAATAAATCCAAAACCGGTCAAGTTTATTGGGTAGATACCACCATTGTTCCGTTTATGGACCACACCGGCAAACCCTTTCAATATTTAGCGATTAGAATCGATATTACCGAGCGCAAAAAAGCCGAAGAAGCCTTGCGCGAAAGCGAACGGCGATTTCGCTCTTTATTTGAAGCGGCACCGGATTTTATTTACCTGGTGGATATCAACGGCATCATTTTACAAGCCAATCCCGCCGCCTTTGCCCAATCAGGCTATAGTGAAAGCGAAGTCATCGGTCATCGACTGGATCGATTTTTCACCCCGAACTCGCAAGGGTGCTTTGCAGCAGAATTTCCCATTCTCCTCCAGGGCGGTACCACTCGTCAGGAAGTGGAAGTGATTCGCAAAGATGGTCGGGTGGCGATTATGGATTGTTCGGGGTCGGTGGTGCGCGATGAAGAGGGAAATTTTACTTATCTTATGGTGATTCAAAGAGACATCAGCGATCGCAAGCTGGTGGAAAAATACCTGCAAAGTAGCAATCACTTATTGCAAGGGATTAGTGCGGCGCAATCGGAATTCATTGCCCAAAAGAACAAACCTACCTTATTCGCACAATTGCTAGACAATCTGCTCCAGATTACCGACAGCGAATATGGGGCGATCGCGGAAGTTTTTCCCACCGGGGCGGGAGACTATGAGTGCGATCGCGCTTACCTAAAAACTCGCCATTCCCCGGAACTGAAGACCCTGGAAATACGCGAAAATAATCTCGATGAGTCGAGGGATTATAACCGGGCTTTAACCGCCTTACTTCAATCGGTGATTGCTACGGAAAAGCCGATAATTTACCCCCGCAACAAGGCAAAAACCTGCCCGATAAATTGCCAAGCCAACAGCGGAGAAAAACCCGCCATTCATGCCTTTTTGGGCGTGCCGTTTTATCTGGGAAATCGACTGGTAGGAGCCATTGCCATTGCCAACCATTCCGAGGGCTACGATATGCAGATGGTGGAGTATTTGCAACCCTTTCTCTCCACCTGCGCCAATATTATCGAAGCCTATCGCAACGACCTCAGGCGTCAGGAAGCCGAGGCGGCACTGAAACAAAAATTAGCCGCCGTAGAAGCCGCTAGCGATGGAATTGCCGTACTCACCGAACGGGGGGAATACCTTTATTTAAACACGGCGCACGTGCGGCTGTTTGGTTACGACAGCGCCGCAGAATTGTTGGGAAAAAACTGGCAAAACTTGTACGATGCCGAGGAAATTTCCCGGTTCGAGCGCGAAGTATTTCCCATTTTAGGAGCCAGCGGACATTGGCGCGGAGAAGCCACGGCAAAAAAACGGGACGGGTCTATTTTTTCTGAAGAAGTTTCTCTCACCTTAATTGAAGGCGTGGGATTGGTTTGCGTTTGTCGCGACATTACCGATCGCAAACAAGCCGAAGCCGCACTCAAACAGCGCGATCGCTATTTAGTCGCCTTAGTAGAAGTGCAGCGACAGCTTCTCGCCGCCCCGGTAAATCGAGATTTGTACCAGCTAATTTTATCGATCCTCGGACCGATTTCCCAAGCCAGTCGGATTTATGTATTTGAAAACCACCGCGATGCAAATGGAAACCCGATCTCCAGTCAAAAAGCCGAATGGTGCGCCCCGGGAATTTCCCCCCAAATCGACAATCCGGACTTACAAAATTTCTCCTATAGAGACATGGGATGTTCTCGCTGGGAAGAAATATTAAGTCAAGGAGAAATTATTCAGGGAAATGTGGCCGACTTTCCTCCATCGGAACGCGCGGTATTAGAACCCCAAGACATTAAATCGATTTTGATTTTACCCTTGATGGTTCAAGGAGAGTTTTTTGGATTGATTGGGTTTGATAACTGCGTGGAAGTTCGAGAATGGACTTCTTTAGAAATCGGCATTTTAACTTCGGCGGCGGCGGCGATCGCCCTAGGGAAAGAACGTCAGCTCACCGAACAAGCATGGCAACAAGCAAAAGACCAATTGCAAGCGGTTTTAGATGCAGTGCCCGGGTTGGTATCTTGGATTAGTTCCGATTTGTACTATCTTGGGGTGAATCAGCAGTTAGCCGCCGCATTTCATCAAGGTTCGGAAACCATCGTCGGTCAAGCGGTGGGATTTCGCGATCGCAATACCCAATTTGCCGAATTTATTGCCAATTTCTTTAATTCCCCCAACACCAGCGATCGCGCCACCATTAATGTAGATATCGAGGGTCAATCCTCCCATTACTTAATCGCCGCGCAAAAGTACCAACAGGGAAAAGCCTGCGTTTCCGTAGGGATTGATATTAGCGATCGCCTCCAAGCCGAAGAAAAAATCAAAGCCTCCCTAAAAGAGAAAGAAATCTTGCTCAAAGAAATCCACCATCGCGTCAAAAATAACCTTTACGTAGTCTCCAGCTTACTAGAAATGCAAGCCGACATACTCGAAAACCCCCAGCTTACCAAACTCCTCGCAGAAAGCCAACACCGGATTTCTTCGATGGCGCTAATTCACGAAAAACTTTACCAATCCACAGATTTAGGCCAAATCGACTTAGGCGAATATCTCGCCGACCTGGCCACCAATTTATTTGAATCCTACACTATCAATGAGGAGCGGATACAACTGTGCCTGGAGACCGAACCGATTTTAGTGAATATCGAAACCGCCGGACCTTGCGGACTAATCGTGAATGAATTAGTCACCAACGCAATGAAACATGCATTTCCCGATGGCATCCAAGGACGAGTTAGGGTAAAATGTCATCAAGACAGCAGCGGGTCAATTCACTTAATTGTGGAAGATAATGGAGTGGGCTTTCCCGAGGGGTTAGACTTTCGCAAAACCACCTCAATGGGATTGCAACTCGTGGATACCCTCACCGACCAATTAGAAGGCACACTCGAACTCAACCGCCAAGCTGGAACCACGTTTCACGTCAGGTTTTTTGAACTCAATTATTCCCAGAGGTTTTAAGCCATGAATTCCTTAAGTATTTTAATTGTTGAAGACGAGCTACTGATTGCCAAAAACCTAGCGCGCAAGCTGGAAAAACTCGGCTACAGTGTAGTGGATATCGTCACTTCTGGCGAAAAGGCGCTGCACAGTGTGGCCGAAATGCAGCCGGATTTAATTTTAATGGATATTGCCATCAAAGGAGAAATCGATGGCATCGAAACTGCTGCCAAAATCAACGAAAACCGAAATATTCCCATCATCTACACCACCGCCTATGCCGATGACGATACTTTGGAGCGGGCGGACAAAACCTATTCTTATGGTTATTTGATTAAGCCTTTCAAAGAAAAAGACTTGCAGGTGACGATTAAACGCGCCATCAAAAAACATCAAGAAGACTGCGAGTTGCGGGAATTGTTAGCCCAAGCAAAAGAAACAGAAGACGATAAATCCCGCTACCTTTCTATCATTTCCCACGACCTTCGCACTCCGCTGACAGCGATTCAATCTTCCGCCGAACTGCTGGAACATTACAGCCACAAATTCAGCGAGGAGAAAAAATCAAAACATTTCAATCGCATCTATGGGGCAGCGAAAACCATGACCCAGATGCTCGAAGATATGCTGATGTTGAGTAAAGCCGAATCGGGGAAATTGGAACTGAAACCCAAGGCTTTAGATGGGGTGGATTTCGTGCGAGAATTAGTGGAAGAATTCAAAGCAGTGGCCACGAATAAACATACCTTGGCTTTTCAGACGTCAGCGGAGAGTCTTCCCGCCTATCTGGATGAAAAACTGCTGCGTCATATTTTGGCCAATTTGCTTTCCAATGCGATTAAATATTCCCCGGAAGGTGGAACCATCACCGTATCTGCGAGTAGCGAAGAGGGAGCGATCGCGTTGCGCGTCAGCGATGAAGGAATTGGCATTCCGCCAGAACATTTAGCCAAACTTTTCGATCGCTTTGAACGGGCGAGCAATGTAGGCAGCATTAAAGGCATTGGCTTAGGTTTATCCATCGTCAAACAAGCGGTAGAATTACAAGGAGGAAAAATTACCGTGGAGAGCGAAGTGGGCAAAGGCACAACCTTTATCGTCACCTTACCGGAAAACGCCGTGGCCAAGTAACCTCCTGAGGTCTGCTCCTGTTTTGCATCGGCGATGGCAAGGTCATATCAGCATGATAAAATGTGGGGCAAGTCGGTGGAAAATCCGATCGCCTGCAAACATCTGCGAACGCCCATCATGCCAGCGAATCTTTTGCCCTTGTACTCTCCCGCCTTAGACGATCTGCTCGATCGCACTCCGTTAACCGTAGCACCGGAGAAGCCCCTGCTAGAAGTATTGTGCCAGATGAACGGTCGCCTGGGGAGTCACTGTGACCTTGCCCCGGGAGAAGAGCTAATCCGGGCGATCGCCTCGGATAGCTACGCCTTAATCGTGCAAAACAACCGACCCATCGGCATCTTCACCGAAAGCGATGGGGTGCGCCTCGCCGCCAGCGGTACCCCCTTAACCGGGACAACCATCGGCGAAGTGATGACCCAACCGCTTCGCACCTTAAAGCGATCGCAGTATCGCGATATTTTCACCCCCCTCTCCATCCTGCGGGACAATCAGATTCGCCACCTGCCCGTCTTAACCCCAAGCGGAGACCTCCTCGGCGTGATTACCGCCCACCGGCTGGGGCAAATGCTGCAACCCCACACTCTGCTGCGCTTGCGAACCGTGAGCGAAGCGATGAATCCCGCCCCCATCTGCGCTTCCCCCACCACCTCGGTGGCAGAATTAGCCCAATTAATGGCCAAGCACCACATTAGCAGTATCGTCATCGTGGAAGAACCGCACTCCTCCACCGACGCAACCCCCATCCCCCAGGGGATTGTCACCGAACGGGATATCGTGCAATATGAGGTTCTCGGATTGAATCTATCGCGCCTGTGTGCGGCTGAGGTGATGAGTGCGCCCCTGTTTGCGGTAAACCCCCGGGATACCCTGTGGGAGGCGCAACAGCAAATGCAGCAATATGGCATCCGCCGCTTAGCAGTCACCGACGATCGCGGCACCTTGCAGGGGATTCTCACCCAAAGCAGTTTGCTCAAACCCCTCGAACCGGTGGAATTCTACAGCATGGTAGAATGCTTGCAACAGAAAATCGCGCGATTGGAAACCGAGAACGAGGAACTGTTACAGCAGCGCAATCGCGAATTAGAACAAGTGGCTCACTCGTGCAACCAAGACTTACAACAGCAGGCAAAGTGCGATCGCCTCTTGGCAGAACTGACCCTGAAAATTCGCCAATCCCTCAACCTCGAAGAGTTTCTCCACACCACCGTCAGCGAAGTGCGCCAGTTGCTGCAGTGCGATCGCGCCTCGATTTATCGCTTCGATTCCCAGTGGAGGGGAAGGGTAGTTTCCGAGTCTGTCGCCCCCGGATACTCCTCCTTACTGGGGCAAGAAATTCCCCACTCCTGCTTTTGCGCCATCTCGATGGAACCCTATAAACAGGGTTGGGTGCGACAGGTGACGGACATCTACACCGCCCCGGGAACCCCCGATCGCCGAGAACTGTTGGAACAGTTGCAAATTCGCGCCCAAATCATCGTTCCCATCCTCCACGGCGGCGAATTATGGGGCTTGCTCAGTGCCCACCAATGCCGAGAACCGCGTCAGTGGCAAGACTGGGAAACGGACTTACTGGAAAAACTGGTCAGCCACTTAGGCGTCGCCCTGAAACAATGCGAACTCTACCAAACCGCCCAAACCGAACTGCAACAGCGCCAAGCGGCCCAAGCGCAACTGAAAATTCGCGCCCGTCAGCAGCAAGCGATCGCCGAATTCGCTCAGTTTGCCTTGCGCGCCGATACCTCCTTGTCGCTGCTGATGGAGGAAGCCGTCGCACAAGTGGCGGACATTTTAAACGTGGAATATACGCAAATTTCCGAACTGCTGCCCAACCGTGTCGCCCTGAGAACCATCGCCGGGGTGGGGTGGCGCGCGGGCATCGTCGGATCCGCCACGGTGAGTGCCGGTGGCAAATCCCAAGCCGGCTATACCCTTATGGCGAACGAACCGACCATCGTGGAAGATTTGCGCCTGGAAACCCGCTTTAGCGACACTGCCCTGCTGCACGAACATGGGATTATTAGTGGCATCAGCACGGTTATCCCGGGGAAAGAAACCCCCTTCGGGATATTGAGCGCTCACAGTAGGGAACTGCGCCGCTTCAGTGCCGATGAAATCGATTTTCTCCAGGGAATGGCCCTGTGCCTCGCCAACGCGGTGGAACGCTTGCAAGCGCAAGCCCAATTAGACCGCTTTTTCCATCTGTCTCCGGATTTATTCTGCATTGCCGGCACCGATGGGTATTTTAAGCGGCTCAATCCCCGGTTTCGGCAGCTATTGGGTTATAGCGAAACGGAATTGCTCAGCAACTCCCCCCTCGAATTCGTGCATCCGGAGGATATCAGTGCCACGAGGGCGGAACTGGAACGCTTATCCTGGGGCATTCCCACGGATAACCTGGAACATCGCTACCGATGTGCGGATGGATCTTATCGCTGGTTGGCTTGGAAAGCAATTCCCTATGACGATGAGTTAATTTATGCCGTGGCCCGCGATATCACCGATCGCAAGCAATTGGAAACTCAGTTGCAGTTTCTCAATCAAGAATTAGAAAGCTTGGTGGAGGAACGCACGGCTGAGTTACAAAAGACGAACGAACGACTCACCATAGAAATCTGCGAGCGCACTACCGCCGAAGCGCAACTGCTGCGGCAAAATGTCACCTCGGAATTATTCGCCGATATGACGTTAAAAATTCGTCAATCGTTGAATTTAAAAGAAATTCTGCAAACCACCGTTACGGAAGTGCAGAAAATTCTCGGCTGCGATCGCGTGTTGATTTATCAGGTACATGAAAATAACACCGGCAGCACGATCGCCGAAGCGGTTCTCCCCCCGTGGCCGGCTATTTTAAATACCGATTTTCCCGAAGAAGTGTTTCCCTCAGAATACCACCAAGACTATGCTAAAGGCAAGGTGAGGGCGATCGCTGATGTGGAACGCGCCTATGGGGAAAATACTCCTTGTTTGTTGGAATTTTTGCAACAATGGCAGGTGCGGGCAAAATTAGTGGTTCCCATCGTACAAACCGACCGACTCTGGGGATTGATTATCGCACATCATTGTTGCGATTCTCGCCATTGGACGACTTTTGAAATCGAACTGCTGCAACAGCTAACCAATCAAGTGGCGATCGCCATTTCTCAAGCCCAATTGCTCGCCGCTCAACGCGAAAGCGAGCGGCGTTTCCGGGCGATTTTCGAGCAAGCTGCCGTGGGCATTCTCCAAGTGGGAGTCGATGGGCACTTTCTTCAGGTCAATCAAAAATTCTGCGATTTTCTCGGCTATTCTCCCGAGGAACTCTCGAGCAAAACCTGTCTCGATATTACTCATCCCAGCGATTTTGTCACCGACAAGGAATGGGTGAGACAACTGTTAGCCGGAGAGATTGAAAGCTACCTCCAAGAAAAGCGCTACATTCGCCGCGATGGCACTAGCGTGTGGGGGAATTTGACCACTTCTTTGGTTCGCAATTCCTCTGGGGCACCGGAGTATTTTATCGCTGTGGTGGAAGATATTGGCGATCGCATCCAAGCTCGAGAAGCCTTGCGCTACAGCGAAGAACGCTTTCGCATCGCTCTGAAAAATTCGCCGATTGTGGCGTTCAATCAAGACCTGGATTTGCGCTACACTTGGCTTTACAATCCGGGCTTCGGATATACTGCCGAGGCGGTTCTCGGCCACTCCGATAATGATTTATTGTCCCCGGAATATGCCGCCCCATTAACTCAACTCAAACGCCAAGTTTTAGCCACCAAAATCGGTCTTCGCCAAGAAGTGGTGGTGGGAATAAACGCCGATATGCGCTGTTACGATTTAACCCTAGATCCGTTGTTTGATGAAGCTGGAGAACTTATCGGCATTACCGGGGCGGCACTGGATATCACCGAGCGGAAAAAATCGGAACTGCAACTGCAAAAACACCAGCATTTTATTCAACAAATAACCGAAACCAGTCCGAATAGTTTATATATTTACGACCTCATCGAACGGCGAAATATCTACATCAACCGCGAAATCGGCAGAATCCTGGGATACAGCCGAACCCAGTTTCAGGAAATGGGGTTGCAAATCCTCGAATTGTTGGTTCATCCCGAGGATTTACCCAAAGTTGCCGCACATCATCGACAGTTGCAAAGGGCAACTGATGAGGAGATTTTGGAACTGGAATATCGACTGCGCGATGTGCGCGGCAATTGGCATTGGTTGATGAGTCGCGATAAAGTATTCGCACGGACAAATGATGGCAAGGTGAAGCAAATTCTCGGTGCGGCGTCGGATATTACCGATCGCAAGCAGGTGGAAGAACGATTGCGATTGCTCGAACGGGCGATCGCCGCGAGTACCAATGGGATCGCGATTTCTGATGCCCGCATGCCAGATATGCCGGTGGTGTTCGTTAACCCCGCATTCGAGCGCATGACGGGATACAGCGCCGCTGAAGCGATCGGGCGCAATTGTCGCTTTCTCCAAGGTCCCGATACCGAACAATCCACGATTCAACAACTCAAATCCGCCATTCAATCCCACACAACCTGCACGGTCATTTTGCGAAATTACCGCAAAAATGGCGAGTTGTTCTGGAACGAATTGAGTCTGTCACCGATTTACGACGAAGGAGGAACCCTCACCCACTATTTGGGGATTCAAAGCGATATTACCGCCTCCAAACAAGCTCAATTGGAGTTACAAAAAACTCAGGAACGGTTACAATATTTACTGTCTTCCAGTCCCGGGGTCCTCTATAGTTTAGAAGCATCCAGGGAGTTTCGCGTTACCTTTATCAGTGAGAATGCCTGTCAGTTGCTCGGGTACTCTCTCGCGGAACTGCAAACCCCGGGTTTTTGGCGCGATCGCGTTCACCCCGATGACGCCGAGAACATTTTCGCCCACGGCTTGACCCCGCTTTTCCAGCGCGGATATTACAGCCACGAATATCGCTTCCGACGTCAAGATGGTAGCTATCTGTGGATTTACGATCGCTTGAACCTGGTGCGCGATGCGGCGGGCAATCCCCTGGAAATTATCGGCTATTGGGTGGATATCAGCGATCGGGTCTTGGCTGAAGAACAAACCAAAGCGGCTTTGAAAGAAAAAGAACTCTTGCTCAAAGAAATTCACCATCGGGTGAAAAACAATCTGTTTATCGTCTCCAACCTATTGGAATTCCAAACCGACTATACTGATGACCCACAACTGATTAAACTGCTCGAAGACAGTCAATCCCGCATCTATTCAATGGCGTTAATCCACGAAAAACTCTATCGTTCCACCAGTTTGGATAAAATCGATTTTGGCGAATATCTCGAATCCTTAGCGGACAATCTCTTCTCTTCTTATAATTCCTGGGAAGAGCGCATCCGCCTAGAACTGGATATCCAGTCGGTTTTTCTGAATATCGAAACTGCTAACCCCTGCGGCTTGATAGTTAACGAATTGTTAACCAATTCCCTGAAACATGGGTTTCCCGACAATCGAAGCGGTACACTATCCTTAAGCCTGCATCAAGACACTCAGGGGCAAATTACCCTCACTGTCAGGGATGATGGGATTGGCTTCCCCGAACATCTAGACTTTCATCACGTGGAATCTTTGGGCATGGAATTAATTTGCACCTTAACCGAACAAATCAAAGGGAAAATCGAACTCCATCGGGAAAATGGTACGGCATTTACCCTGACATTTTCCGAACGTCAATACCGAAAGAGGTGGTAAAATGAGCAAGGCAAAAATTTTGATTGTCGAAGATGAATTTTTGATTGCCAAAGGGTTATCCCGCAAGCTGAAAAAGCTGGGATACGAAGTGGTTGATATCGTGGCTTCGGGGGAAGATGCCCTGCAAAGAGTGGCGGATAAATATCCGGATTTAGTATTAATGGATATCGCGATTCAGGGGGAATTAGATGGGATTGAAACCGCGACTAAAATTCACCACTATTACAAAATTCCGGTGATTTACGTGACCGCTTATGCGGATGACGAAACTTTGGAACGCGCTGAAAGTAGTGGGTCTTATGGGTATATTCTCAAGCCGTTTAAGGACCGGGAAGTGCATGCGGCAATTAAAATGGCACTGAAAAAACATCGGGAAGAGTCGCAATTGCAGGAGTTATTAAAAACTGCCGAGAGTTTGGTGGAAAATAAGTCCCGATTGCTTTCGATCGCCTCTCACGATTTACGCATTCCCCTGACGGCAATTCAAACTTCGGCAGAATTGCTACAATTTTATTCGCACAACTTCAGCGAAGAGAAAAAGTCAAAGCATTTTCAGCGGATTCGAGAAGCCATTCACCAAATGAGCGTTTTGTTGGAAGATTTTTTAACCCTAAGTAGCGCAGAATCGGGAAAGCTGAAGTTTAATCCCGCCCCTTTGGATGTGGTGGAATTTTGCCAAGGGTTTCTCGAGGAGTGTGTGGCGATCGCTACCCCCAACCACAAGCTAGAATTTACCGCCAGTGGCGATTTAACCCAAGTCTGCTTGGATCGAAAACTCCTGCGCCATATCCTGGGCAATTTGCTCTCTAATGCCATAAAATATTCCCCGGATGGGGGCACGATTCACTTGGCGGTGACCTCCGAGGGGGGCGATCGCATCTGCTTTCGCATCACCGATGAAGGGATTGGCATTCCCCCGGAGTACCGCGAGAAACTGTTCGAGCAATTCGAGCGCGCTACGAATGTGGGCACTATCTCCGGTACGGGCTTGGGATTGAGCATCGTCAAGCAGGCGGTTGATTTGCATGGCGGCGAAATTACCCTAGAAACCGAAGTCAATCGCGGTAGTACCTTTACGCTGTGGCTCCCGATGGGCGCATTACCAATTAACAATTAAGGATTTCCGCGATTTGGGGTAGAGATTGGGCAGAGACTTGTATCCGGGACTATAGTTGTTCTATACTGTCAAAGGAGAGCTTTTCCCGATGCCCAGACGCATTACTATCCAACCGCACTTGAGTGTGGAAGAGCTGGAAGCTTCCTATCGCAAGGCAAAAGATCCAGTGGAACGCACTCATTACCAGATTATCTGGCTGTTAGCGCAAGGGACGCCCACGGAAGATGTGGCAACAGTGACCGGATATTGCCGAGACTGGATTCGGCAAATTGCCCGTCGCTATAACAAATACGGCATTGATGGACTCGGCGATCGCCGTCACGAGAATCCCGGTGCCGAACCGTTGTTATCTCCGGAACAGCAAGGGGAACTGTGGGAGGCCCTACAAGGTCCCGCCCCGGATGGCAAAAGGTGGAACAGCCGCAAAGTCGCCGAATGGATTTCCGCGCGCATCAACCGCCCCGTGGCGATGCAACGGGGGTGGGACTATCTGAAACAAATGGGATTTCAGGTAGGAAGGTCCGCCAGAAAAACCGCAGAGAACTCCCGCGACGGAGAAAACAGTGTAGGAAAAAAGACCAAGCGACGCAAAGCAAAAAAGCGGTAAAAAAAGTTTCCGGGGATGGTTTGACCGGATAAGCGCCCTGCGCCATCATCAAAGGAGACCTGCTGACAAAGCCCTGTCAGGAGGAGGGGAGCGGTTTGTCTATTTTTTTTACTCTTTCCCAGATTTTATCATACCCTGCATTAGAAGAAAAAAACCGTCAAATTCAAAACAGTTGCCCGATTTTGGGGCGAGGAGGAATCCCTAGCTACCGCGATCGCGATTTACGGTGCCTTCTGCCACCCGCCCGCCGCGCCATCAGGTTGTACTACATTTAATTTGCATTTTGGGGGTAAGCAGTCGATAAAAAAGACCCGCACATTAGAAAGGGAGTTTAAACGAAAAGACACCACGCGGGCTAAGTCAAAAAAATTAAATGAATTAATTGTTATGCAAATTAAGTGTAAATAAATTGAAAGATAATTTCCGGGAAAGGGGAGAGTCAGCAGGCACAGAAGGGAAACTCTACAATAATAAAGAACCCCCAGGCAAGACTGGAGACCCTCCAGAGTCGCCACAAAATCGAGTAGGGTAGGGGACGCCCCGATAAAATGGGTGGGTGGATCGCAAAATCGAGGATGGGGCGTCACGCACCCGACCCGATAGGGATCCGATTGGTGCGCCCCAGTTTCCCAAAGGTCGGGAGAAAGTGTACCCTAAACTCTAGTTTCCCAAACCTCCCCACCCCCATTCCAGCGGGTTCCGGTTGGGGTGCGGTGCCGATAAACTCTCTAGCTCAGCATAAACACACTCATGTCTGCAAATACTCAACCCGATATAGCGGGAGCTTGGCATACTTTAGAGATTGACAAGACTCTGGAGCAACTCCAGAGCGATCGCGACAATGGTTTAACCAAACAACAGGCATCAGAGCGCCTGGAGCGATATGGGCCTAACGAACTGGAAGAAACCGCCGGACGCAATGCTTGGGTAATCTTGCTCGATCAGTTCAAAAATATCATGCTCCTGATGCTGATCGCCGTAGCGGTGGTATCGGGATTTTTAGACCTGCAAGACGGCGACTTTCCCAAAGATGCGGTGGCAATTTTGCTTATCGTCATCCTCAACGGGGTGCTGGGGTACCTGCAGGAGAGCAAAGCGGAAAAAGCCCTAGCGGCGCTGAAAAACCTGGCCTCGCCCCTGGTGCGGGTGGTGCGCGACGGAAAAATCCTGGAAGTGACGGCTAAAGAGCTAGTCCCCGGAGACGTGATGCTGCTCGAGGCGGGAGTGCAGGTAGCTGCAGACGGGAGACTCATAGAAGAGTCTAACCTGCAAATTCGCGAATCGGCGCTAACGGGAGAAGCGAACGCCGTGGAGAAAGATGCGCGGGTGGATTTGCAGGAAAACACCCCGTTAGGCGATCGCCTCAACATGGTCTTTCAAGGGACCGAAGTGGTGAAAGGGCGGGCGACGGCGATCGTCACCGGCACCGCCATGCAAACCGAGCTGGGTAAAATTGCCCAGATGATTCAATCAGTGGAAGACGAAGACACGCCGTTGCAGCAGCGGATGACCCAATTGGGCAATGTGCTGGTGACGGGTTCTTTAATTTTAGTGGCGATTGTCGTGATTGGCGGCACCCTGCTGGAATCGAGCAATTTCGAGAACCTGCTCGAAGTCTCCCTGAGTATGGCGGTAGCGGTGGTTCCGGAAGGCTTACCGGCGGTGATTACCGTTACTTTAGCCCTGGGGACGCAACGGATGGTGAAGCGCAATGCTTTAATTCGCAAACTGCCGGCGGTGGAAACCCTCGGGTCCGTGACCACTATCTGTTCGGACAAAACTGGGACGCTGACGCAAAACAAAATGGTGGTGCAGCGGGTAGAAACTGTCACCCACAGCTTTAGCGTCACTGGGGAAGGATACAAACCCAGTGGGGAATTCGTCAGCGAGGGCGATCGCACCACCGTCACCCTGCAGAACCTCTCGGAGTATCCCAACCTGGTGGGACTGCTGCTCAGTTGCGTCCTGTGTAACGATGCGGTGTTGCAATTCGAGCAAGATGATTGGGCGATCGTGGGCGACCCCACGGAAGGGGCGCTGCTCTCTTTAGCGGGCAAGGTGGAAATTACCAAAGACCGCTTCGAGACGCAAATGCCCCGGGTGGGAGAGTTTCCCTTCTCTTCTGAGCGCAAGCGGATGAGTGCGATCTGCGAGAACAAAAATGGCTCGGATGCGTCCCTGCTGCCCACTTCCGACCCTCTGCTGATGTTTACCAAAGGGTCGCCGGAATTAACCCTAGAGCGCTGCACGAAAATTCAGGTCGGGAAGGAGAGTGCCCCTCTCACCGAGGAACATCGACAACAAATTTTAAAGCAAAATAACGACTTGGCCTCTCGGGGGTTGCGGGTTCTGGGGTTTGCCTACCGCACGTGGGATGCGATGCCTCCAGAAGGGTCGGAAGAGGAGAGCGAACGGGACTTGGTATGGTTGGGTTTGGTGGGGATGCTCGATGCACCCCGTCCGGAAGTGCGATCGGCGGTGGCTAAATGTCGCCAAGCGGGGATTCGTCCGGTGATGATTACCGGGGACCACCAACTCACGGCGAAGGCGATCGCTTACGATTTGGGCATTGCCAGTGAAGGCGATCGCGTTCTCACGGGACAAGAACTGGAAACCATGCCCCAGGACGAACTCCAGCAGGAAGTCAGCCAGGTGAGCGTCTACGCCCGGGTGTCTCCAGAACACAAACTGCGAATCGTCCAAGCCCTGCAAAAACGGGGCAAATTCGTGGCGATGACCGGGGATGGGGTAAATGATGCCCCGGCGCTCAAACAAGCGGATATCGGCATTGCAATGGGCATTACGGGCACGGATGTCAGTAAAGAAGCCAGCGATATGGTGCTGCTCGACGATAATTTCGCGACCATTGTGGCCGCTACGGAGGAAGGTCGGGTGGTCTATACTAACATTCGCCGCTTTATTAAATACATTCTCGGCTCGAATATCGGCGAGGTCCTCACCATCGCTGCAGCGCCGGTGATGGCGTTACCCCAAGTGCCTCTGACGCCCCTGCAAATTCTCTGGATGAACCTGGTCACTGACGGCTTCCCGGCCCTGGCCCTGGCGGTGGAACCCCCGGCCCCGGATGTGATGAATCGCCCGCCGTTTAGTCCCCGGGAAAGCATTTTCGCGCGCGGTCTGGGGTGGTACATGGTTCGCATCGGGATCGTGTTTGCGGTAATTTCCATCGCCCTGATGGCTTGGGCCTATACTCACGCCACTACAAATGTGGAACTCCTCGAGCGCGGTTTGTCTCCCGATCGCTGGAAAACGATGGTGTTTACGACGTTGTGCGTGGCGCAAATGGGCCACGCGATTTCGGTGCGATCGAAAAGTCGCTTGACCCTGGAAGTTAACCCCTTCTCTAATCCGTTCGTGCTCGGCGCTGTGGTGATTACTACCCTGCTGCAATTGATGCTGATTTATGTAGCACCCCTGCGCGAGTTCTTCGGGACTGAAATTATCACCGGCACGGAATTGCTGATTTGCATGGGCTTTAGTGCCTTGTTATTCGTGTGGGTGGAGTTGGAAAAACTGTTTGTCCGCTTGGTGAACAATCGCCAAAAGTAACCGCTCACTGTTGGGTGGGCAATCATGCCCACTCTCCCTTCTCTAGGCAAAATTCTTCCGCGTTCAGATGCCCATTTTTTCACCAGACATGATATAATGTACTTTCCCGACTACCCCAGCTATTATGTTTGTGAATGCCCTGCATCTGCGCCAGTTTCGCAATTATTTGGATGAGCCAGTGGAGTTTATCGCCCCGAAGACGATTTTAGTGGGAGATAACGCGCAGGGAAAAACAAATTTGCTCGAAGCTGTGGCGTTGCTCTCTACTCTGAAAAGTTCCCGCGCCTCTCGCGATCGCGACTTGATTCGCGATCGCCAAAATCTGGCGCAAATTACCGCCTCTGTGCGCCGGGAATATAGCGCGGTGACGCTGGGCCTCACCCTGCGTCGCAATGGTCGCCGCACCGTCACTGTCAATGATGTTGCTTGTCGCCGCAATATTGATTTTCTGGGTATCTTAAATGTGGTACAATTCTCCAGTTTGGACCTGGAATTAGTCCGAGGCGGACCGGCGGGCAGACGCAGTTGGCTCGATGGCTTGCTGGTGCAACTCGAACCGCTTTACGCCCATATCTTACAACAGTATAACAAAGTTTTGCGCCAGCGCAATGCTTTTTTAAAAGAACTTCGCAAACAACAGGCACATTCCAGCCGAGAGCATCTCATGTCTCGGTCGAAAAATACCGAGTTGGCTCTGTGGGACGCTCAATTGGCGACGATGGGGGTGCGGGTGATGATGCGGCGATCGCGCGCCTTGGACCGCCTGGTTCCGATTGCAGAAACCTGGCACGCGGCGATTAGCGGTCGCACTGAAGAATTGCACATCCACTATCAACCCAATGTAGAAGGAATGGCGGAAACGCTCTTGCGCGAAAATCCAGACCGGGCGCGACAGATTTTTTTGCAAAACTTGCACAATGTTAGCCCCGCTGAATGCGATCGCGGCACTTCTCTCGTCGGTCCCCATCGCGATGAAATCGAATTTACCCTCAACACTCTACCGGTGCGCCAATTCGGTTCCCAAGGACAACAGCGCACTCTGGTTCTGGCCTTAAAACTCGCGGAACTCAAACTCATCGAAGAAATCGTCGGCGAACCTCCCGTATTACTCCTCGATGACGTCCTCGCCGAATTAGACCCAAAGCGACAAAATCAATTGTTAGATGCAATCCAAGAACGGTTTCAAACATTAATCGCCACCACACATTTAGGCGCATTTCATCAAGATTGGATTCACTCCTCGCAAATTCTCTCGGTAACAGCCGGTCAAATTGTGCCAGACGCTTAATCTTTCTCCCCCGTAACGCACCACCCCTCACCGCCAAATTGGGTTACAATCGAACCGAAACCAAACCAAATCGAGGGGTGCAGTGTGAAAGCGATACAAATCTGGCAGATTATATGGGAAAATACCCTATTTCATTGGCTCGTTTTGCTGGTGTTTGTCCTCGCCGTTAGCGCGGAACTGTATGGCGTGGCGGCGTATGAGTGGCACAAGCGCCACACCCAGGCAGCGCTGAGGTTTTTAAGACAATGGAGAGGGGAAACCGTTCCCCCCGCGCCCAGTGGGAGAATTGGCGAGTGGATGCGATCGCACCTGCTGCTCGACCGGGGGGGAAACCCACAGCAACGGGGAGATTACTTTATTCTAGCACAATATCCGGCATTTTTAACCCAGTTGCCGCGCAGTTCCTTGCGATTTGTGCCCAGCCTATGCACGGCGATCGGGGTGTTGGGAACATTTTATGGCATACAAAGCGGTTTGCAAGGGGTGAATTTAGGGTTTGACGATTCGGCGGAATTGCTGGGAGGAATCAAACAATTGCTGTTGGGGATGAATACAGCATTTTCCAGTTCCTTGATGGGATTGGGATTGGGAAGTGCGTTTGCGGTGGTGTTGTTTGTGGCGGATACAGTGCGCTGCAGACAGCGCGCCCTGCTGCGGGGGCAAATCGAGGGGTTATTTGTGCCCAAGGGAACGCGGGGTGAGGCGGTATCTGGGGGGTTGACGTCAGAGGCGATCGCCGATGCGGTAGGAGTGGCGATCGCCCGGGAAGTTGCTCCCACCCTGGAGGCGATCGCCACCGCCCTTCCCAGACTGAGCGATCGCTTGCACCACTACACCACAGCGCTGGATACCCTGCAAACTCAGGGGTTTGCCGAAATTCGCACCGCGAGCGATACCTTCCAGCAGACTCTCGCACAATTCCAGGAAGAAACCACCGCCATTTTAACCCAAACCCGGGAAGGGATACAACGGGGATTTGCCGAAAGTCGCGAGAGTATCGCCGCCCAGCAAACGGCATTTGCGGAAAGTGCTACCTCAGCAACCCAACTGCTGCAGTCTCTGCGAGAACAACTGCAAGCAGCATTGCGCGATCGCGCGGCGATCGAGCAACAAATGCTGCAGCAACTGCACCAGCGCACCTTAGAGATTATCGAACAATCCCATCGCAGCTTTACCCAACAATCCGCTACCCTGGAAACCGTGGGGGAACAAGCATCGGGTTTGATGCGCGATGCGAAAACCGAACTGATTGGCGGGTTGCAAGAAATCAATGAAGTGCTATTGAATTCCAATCAAACGGTAGAAGGGTATTTTGCCGAATTCAGCCAAACCTATCAAGGAAGTCTGCAGGAGTTTTTTTCCCAGAGTCTCTCTCTCATGGAAGCCCAACGCCGCGCCTTCCGCGAAAGTGCGGCGGATGCAGCGGATACTTTTGCCGAAGTTAAAGATACTCTCGAAACCGCATTGCAAACTCACGCGCAGTTAGAACGAGAATTGCTCGATACCCTTCGCACCCATTTCCCTCCCTACCCCAATCCTTCCCCGTAGGGTGTGTGACGCCCGTCATCCATCATCGGGAACATCACCCAACCCGGTGCGGGCGTCACGCACCGT
>NZ_JAJENT010000425.1:0-395 GCF_035615515.1 Phormidium sp. CCY1219 | reverse complement strand
AGACCGTAACCAAATCTGAGGTCAGCAGGCTCCGAGTCAAAGGAATTGGAGAATTTTAACAAAATTTAACAATTCCCAAGAGCAACGGCGTTAGCCACCCCCACTTATTGGACTCACGACCCACTGAGTGAAGCGGGGAACGGAAGGCTACCAGGGTAAGCCAATACCCGTAGCAACCGACCACTGCCAAATGCTATCGCCTAGCGAAAGCAAATCATCATCTTGAACCCTCGTAACCATTCAGCGGCGAAAGTGGATGTCACGCCGTGTCCAAATGGGCAAAGGGAAAGGTCGGGGGGTCTACAAACCACTGGCACAGACTTGCAAAAGTACCTCGGGGGAAAGATGGAGGCGTCGGCATAACACCCCAGATGATGGAACGAGATAACCCGACT
>NZ_JAJENT010000424.1:0-3041 GCF_035615515.1 Phormidium sp. CCY1219 | reverse complement strand
CTGGTCTTCTGGTCAGGTGAGCTTGGGAAAATAAAGTCTTACCAAGCCCCTCCCTTTAGGGATGGGGTTCCTGACACACTCTCACCATTATTTTGCTGTGGGCTAAGTCTCAAGCTGGAGTCCCTCGCTCCCGATCGCCTACTCTGCGACAGCCTCGATCTAGGGCGATTGCGATCGGCTGCCTGGAATTTGCATGCAGACGATCGCCGTATCTCAGACGCGCGATCGCTGCCAAATCCACTGCGAGCGAGAATAGGCGATAGCCCTAGTTCATATAAGCATTTAATTGCAATTCTGTTAAGTCATCTAGAGAAATACCTCTAGGAAAATACCTCTAGAGACGTCCCCGACGTCTCTAGAACCCAACACTCTACACCGGGCGATCGCTCCATCGCCCCACATTTGCCAAAATTGGCTCTGGATTGTCAAACGCTTCCATAAATACCTGATGATAGAAACATTCCTCTGCCGATCGCAATTTCGCTTCCGGATGCTTCTGCTGATAGGCTTCGGCTTCCTCGGCACTCATCGCGGAGGACAGTAGCTCGTTTAACAAATCCACTGTGCCGCTACCTTCGTCAAATTGCAGCTTATTGCGCCACACGATTTCGGAGGGCAACATATCCTCAAATGCCTTCCTCAAGATCCATTTTTCAATCAGCGGATCTCCGGCAATTTTGTACTTCGCCGGAATCTGCTGTCCGAGTTCGATGCATTTCAAGTCCAGAAATGGCACCCTTCCCTCGATGGAGTGCGCCATCGTCAAGCGATCGACCCGTTGCAAGTTAATATTGTGCAATGTAGCCACCGATCGCCGCAGTTCCCGATGCAGTACCTCTTCGTCGGGGATGCCTTTGTAATAGGTGTAGCCGGCAAACAACTCATCGGCACCTTCTCCGGTGAGAATCACTTTGACGTATTCTGCCGCCAGTCGGGAGGTAAAATAACAAGGAATGCCACTGCGTACCAAGTCTTGGTCAAACGTCTCCATGAAATAAATAATTTCGGGGAGTTTCTCCTTCACCTCTTGTGGCGTAATCACGTATTCGTGATGAATGGTGTCGAGATGACGCGACACGAGGCGCGCTGCTGCCAAATCTTGCGACCCTTCAATGCCCACGGAGAAGGTATGCAGGGGGCCGGAATGATGTTGGCGCACGATCGCGGCGATGATGCTACTATCGAGTCCCCCGGACAAAAATGCCCCCAGGGGCACATCGCTCATCAACCGCTTCACCACCGCTTCTTCTAACGTCTCTCGCAGTCGTTTTATCAGGATTTCCGGGTCGGCATCCACTTCGGGCTGCAAGTCGGGTACGGTGTAAAAGGTGGTAAATCCGCTATCCGAGTGGTAATAGGTACCGGGAGGAAATTCTTTAACGTTGTCGCAACATTTCGCGATCGCTTTGAGTTCCGAAGCGATTATGGTGGAGCCATTTTTTTCCCCGTAGTAAAGCGGTTTGATGCCAATCGGATCCCGGGCGGCAAATAACGAATTTTCATCGGCGATCGCAAAGGCGTACATCCCATCTAACAAATTCACCGTCTCGGTTCCATGCTCTTCATACAGGTGCAGGATCGCCTCGGTATCGCTGCTGGTCCGGAAGTTGTGCCGTTCCATCAAATCCGGTCGCAATTGCGGAAAATTATAAATCTCCCCATTGGCAACGATCGCCTTGCTTTTTTCATCGCCATAAATCGGTTGGTTGCCTCCTTTCGGATCCATAATGCTCAGTCTTCGGTGCCCTAACACTCCCGCCTGAGTTTCCGCCACGAATATCCCATCCGCATCCGGTCCCCGGTGAATCAGGGAATCCATCATAATTTGAACGCCGTTCGGGTCATTTTGTCCCCAAATTCCAGCAATACCGCACATAATCTTTCTTTACGCTCTTCTTAAGTTAACCTTCACTCCACTGGGGGCATCTTTGAGCTAAACGGGATGCCTCCTGATTGCAAACTAGCCCCCAAGACAATCGGTCTGCGGTGTATTTTACTACTTTTTGCTTTTTTATGCAATGTTTTGTTTGCCGCTCATAAAATCGCTGCGTTCTTACCGCGCTCGGCATAAAAAGTTATAGTTTTGCTTTTTCAACCCTGGAAGAATGCAGATATCTGAGGTTGTTTTAGGGGATAAAGTTTCCCCATTAAAATTCGCGTCAACCTGTCAAAAAAAATGGCGATATAACAGCCAATCGCCTTTAAGAAATCAGAAATAACCCCTATGTAAAACAGGGATAAATTACATGCTAATTGTCAAGACTTCATTCTTTTGCGAAACAGCCCATTGCGATAAAAAACCGCTTCGCTCGAGACAAACGCCTTGAACTGCCATCACCATACAAAGGGGAGTTGGCTCAAGGTTATGCCGAGGGTTGGGGTTGAAAGCGCTTCATTTCATCGATTAAGCAATCGAAATAAGGAGCGAGGCGATCGCGCAGTTGCGGTTCCACGCGCTGCAAACCTGCTGCTTTCAGATATTCCAATCCCAGCACCATCGCCCCTAAAGGCACGCGCAACTCTTGATAGAGCAACTCCATATTTTCCAGTCCTTCGGTACTGGTAAACTCCGTAGTGCCCCCGGCGATGCCGTAAGTAATGCAGCGCAGAAAATGCCAAAAATCTCGCCAGCACGCCTCTGCCCGTGCGGGGGGATAAAGCTCTCCCCCCGACTCGCAGATGCCTGGATATTGCGCCAAAACTTGCCCTCTGGCGTCGGCGACGATTTCGGGAGCGTTTTCGCGCAGGATCCTTGCCGCCTGCGGGTACCCCGGTCCATCTGGGCGAAGGCTCGCCAAATCGGCATCGCTTAAATAGCGCCTTTCATCATCCGCCGCCTGGAAGCGTTGAATAATCTCGGCAGAATGTAAGCCCTGCCAACGGGCAAAGCTGACAATTCTGGCTTTGGGAATCAGTTGTTTGGCCTTTTCACTGAGTTGGAATGTCATCAGAAATTGGGGTTGATAAGGGGGAGAACGGAAACCCTCGTCATTTATGCGTAGGGAGGAGTTCTCCCCCTTACACAGACAACAGTTTGACAA
>NZ_JAJENT010000423.1:0-325 GCF_035615515.1 Phormidium sp. CCY1219 | reverse complement strand
TGGCTAGTAATTCGTAATATTTGAGGTCAATAAATCTGGCGATCGCTATTCTGAATTAGGAGAGCGATCGCTTTTTTTGGGGGAGGAGCGATCGCATTGCACCGCCAACACCGAACCCACGGGGCGCTCTTTGGGCAACACCGAACCCAGGGGGCAGCGATCGCCTAACTTAAAAAATATTTACATTTTCCAGGATTGCCAAGGCGACGCGATTGCCTTACAATACACTCACGAGATTTAAAATCGAGCGTCAGCACCCCGCTCTAAAGAGACGGGGCTTCTAGCCCCTGACTTTAGGTAGCTGACCAGCCTAAGCCCTACGAGG
>NZ_JAJENT010000422.1:0-5015 GCF_035615515.1 Phormidium sp. CCY1219 | reverse complement strand
GGGGAGAACTCCTCCCTACGCATAAATGACGAGGGTTTCCGTTCTCCCCCTTACCAACCCTAATTTCTGATGAACAATTGGGATAATTTTGATAGACTAAACTGCGATCGCCAACTCTATGGGTTTTGGCGATCGCAGCACCAACAGTGAAGAGCGCAGATAACACCGCAAATTTCGTTTGCCCCCCTCTATCCGTTTCTAGTGGCGGAAAATCGCCCTCGGTTTCACGTGCCTACGCACTCCTACCTAGGGCTGGGGGGGAAGCTTGGGATTGACCTCTTAACTCAACGATTCGAGATAATCGCGGACGCGATTGCGCCGCTTGGGTTGTCGTAACTTTTGCAGCGCCTTGGATTCGATTTGCCGCACTCGTTCTCGAGATAAATCGAGGGCGCGGCCAATTTCTGCCAAGGAGTAGGGATGACCGTCACTCAACCCAAATCGCAACCGAATTACATCTCGCTCGCGACTGGTTAGATCGGCTAACAGGTGTTGCAAATCCCGATGCAAGGCTTCTTGCATCAGTTTTTCTTCTGGCGAGATATCTTCGGTTTCTAGTAAGTCGCCGAGTTCGGTGTCTTTTTCTTTCCCGACTTTGGTTTCTAAGGAGACCGATCGCGGGACTTTTAGCAAGACTTCGCGCACCTGATTGGGGGTCATCTCCAGTTCGAGGGCAATATCGTCGAGACTTGCCGTGCGACCTTTTTCTTGGGAGAGTTTGCGCTGGGCTTTTTTGATTTTGTTGAGTTTTTCGGTAATGTGAACCGGCAGGCGGATGGTGCGGCTTTGAGTGGCGATCGCCCGGGTGATCCCCTGCCGAATCCACCAATAAGCATATGTGCTGAACCGATAGCCCCGCGCCGGATCGAATTTCTCCACCGCCCGCTCTAACCCGAGGGTTCCTTCTTGGACTAAATCCAACAGTTCTAAGCCACGGTTTTGATATTTTTTGGCCACCGAAACCACCAGGCGCAAGTTGGCCTTGATCATGTGTTCTTTGGCTCGAATGCCCTCGGATTGGATCCGCTCCAGTTCTTGGACGCTCAACCCAACCATTTCGGCCCACTTCCGTTTGCCAGCGATTAAAATTGGCTTGAGGTCTTTCACTTGAATGTCCCCCTGTGCCGCCCACTTTTCTAGGGACGGTCGATGCCCCAGTTGGGAGGTTAGGCGATCTCGAGCATTCACCAGTTTTACATACTGTTGAATCTCGGGATTTTCGTCCGTTGCGGCGCGCTCGCGCTCTTCTTTGAGCTGCATGTAGCGCTGGACTTTTTGCGCTTCCCCAATCTCCTCTTCGCGCCCCAGTAAGCGAACCCGACCGATTTCCTGGAGGTACAACCGAACCAAATCGGTGGTACGGCGGCTGGGGCTTTGTTGGAAGCTAGAGGTTTGGCGATCGTCAATGTCAAATTCAACCTCGATCTTGTCGTCCGCCTTGTCCATTTCGTCGGACTCCTCGATCCCGCCCTCTAAATTTTGGGCGTTCAGTTGATTGTCGTCTTCAGTGTTAGGGTAAAAAGAAATTCCTGGCATGGTGATTCTCTCAGCTGCTCCAGGCGATCGGTAATTTGCTCTGAATCGCTGCCTAGCTGCTATTCTCTCCTTCGTTAGGGACTATACTTCACTCCTACGTGTTCCTACGGAAAAAACCCGCAGTCCTGAAGCCGTCTTAGTTTCTGGTCGCCAGTCCCTCGGTGGGGCACCATCGCCTCCAACCCACTGGCTTCCCGATCCCGACGAAGGAACCTTTTACATCACGGCAGCACGGGTCTGGCCGAGAACTACTTCTCAATCTGACCCGTCATACCAAGTATAGGTAGAGCTTCGATTCATTAGCGTGACTTCTGTCAGAGTGGCGGTTAATCTTCATCACCAGACGGATCTGTTTTGGATCACTAACTGATGGTATCGAGATCTCCAATCCCTCCTCCTTCCCCCTCATAGACCGCGTTTTCAGGTTTTTTGCCTCCTAGATTTGCCGCTCTTTTTTATCTCTAGTTGGTAATTCGTTTTATTAAAAAATTCTAAAATTTGCTTCACCGCCCCTTGTTGAGGCAATTTAAAGCAACGAAAACGGTGCTTTTTCGGTGCGCCGGGTTCGGAAAATCTGCACCTGTCCCACTGAAGAAGGATTCATCCCAGGCAAGGGCGGCGTCAAACTCGGTTATTCTCGATCCCATCGAACTCCCTGAGTCAGACTTCTTGAAAATCCCATCGGTTTGAGCGGCGAAGCCTCTTTCCAAAGATCGGCGAGTCCTTACTCAGGCTTGATATCTCGCAGCATTAGCGCTTCAACTGCCGATTCCGGCGTGATATGGCTTTCGAGTAACCGATGAACTTGATAAGAAATCGGCATGGAAATCCCATGATGATTCGCTCGCTGGATTAATACCCCCGTAGTGTTGACTCCTTCAGCAGTCCCCTCTAAACTCGGCAAAATATCCGCCAGGGTCTTGCCTCGAGCCAGTTGATACCCCACTTGATAGTTGCGGCTGAGGGGACTATTGCAAGTAGCGAGGAGGTCTCCGAGTCCGGATAATCCATAAAACGTTTCAGTTTGAGCGCCCCAATGGGTGCCGATCCGGATGATTTCCGCCAGTCCTCGGGTGAGTAACGCCGCTTTTGCATTGGTCCCCAGGTTGAGACCGTCACAAACCCCCGATGCGATCGCCATTACATTTTTTAGGGTACCTCCCAATTCTACCCCCAATGGATCGGAATTGGTGTAAACCCGAAAACTGGGCGAGGCAAACACTTCTTGCACTTGTTCGGCAGCACTGGGATCCCTGCTGGCCACCGCCGTAGCCGCAGGTAATCCTTGTTGAATTTCTTTCGAGAGATTCGGTCCGGCTAACACCACCACCGGGTTTTGGGGAAATCCCTTTTGCCAAAGTTGGGAAGGAGTGCAAGTGGTTTGTGGGTCGAGTCCTTTAGTCGCCGTGACCACGATCGCCTCTGGTGCCAACTCTAAAGACTGCACTTGAGAAACCACTGCAGGGACTCCTTTCATAGAAACCGCCGACAAAATAATCTGAGCGCCGTGGATGGTTTCTTTTAGGCTGCGATCGCGACTGCGCGACCACAGACGCACCTGATGGCCATTGAGAGAAGCAAGATGTCCTAATGTGGTTCCCCAGACCCCAGCTCCAATAATAGCTAGGGTTTTTGGGAATCTTGAACTCCCCCGGGAACCGGATGCAGTCACATCGTTCATAATTTATCCTGACGACGGGGATAGCGTTCCATTAGCGAGCGTACTTGTTCCGCATGATAAGAACTGCGCGTCAGCGGCGATGAAACTACTTGCAAAAATCCGATCGATTCCCCAAATTCCTGCCATCCGGCGAATTCTTCCGGCGTCACCCATTTCGCCACCGGCAGGTGCAACCTTGTCGGTTGCATGTATTGACCGATGGTTAAAATATCGCAATCTACCGCGCGCAAATCTTCCATGACTTGTCGGATTTCCGCCTCGGTTTCTCCAATTCCCACCATGATGCCAGATTTCGTGTAAACCCACGGCGCGATTTCTCGCGATCGGCGCAATAATTCTAGGCTTCGTTGATAGTTTCCTTGCGGTCTTACCTGGCGATAGAGGCGCGGTATGGTTTCCGTATTGTGGTTGAGTACCTCCGGCGAGGCGGCTAAAACTTTCTCTAACGCTTCCCAATTCCCGCACAGATCTGGAATTAATACCTCAATCGTCGTTCCTGGCGATACCGCACGCACCTCTTCAATGCAACGCCCAAACTGGGAAGCTCCCCCATCGGGCAAATCATCCCGGTTCACTGAAGTAATCACCACATGATTGAGGCGCATCCGCCGCACCGCCTCCGCTAACCGGATCGGTTCGCTCGGATCGAGGGCTTTCGGCTTTTTCTCGAAATCAATATCGCAGTAGGGGCAAGCACGAGTACAGGCAGGCCCCATAATCAGAAACGTTGCCGTACCATTGTGGAAGCACTCGCCAATATTCGGACAGGATGCCTCTTCACAAACGGTGTTGAGCTCTAAATCCCGCAATATGTCTTTAACGTTGCCAACGCGCTCCCTTTGAGGGGCTTTTACCCGCAACCAATCTGGCTTTACACTCATCTGTGCCCTTTGAAATTCAAACAGACTTCAATCCTATCCTAGCCAAAGACGCGGCACGCGATCTATACTGGATTTTGGTAAATCTAGAATAAAAGGTCTAGAAGGGTTTACAAAATGTTGTAAGTCGATCTAGAATGATTTACAGCAATGACGCTTCGGGATGTAGCGCAGTTTGGTAGCGCACTTCGTTCGGGACGAAGGGGCCGCTGGTTCGAATCCAGTCATCCCGATTTTTTTATGAGTGGCATCCTCATGCTCGCCCTAGAATATCGGTGGGGCATCGGACTTGTGGATCCAACATCGGGGCGATCGCGGACAGGCAATTTTGCTTTCCCGCGATCGCCTTCTTGCGATCGGCTTGGGGGGCGATCGCCCATTCACCGCGCACCCCTCCTTTTTCTTTTCACCCATTAAAGAACACAGGCTCCAAGACTACCCCGCTGGCGTCCCATCTTTTGCAACGGGCATTGCGCGATCGTCGGGCATGAAAGATGCAAAAATGCTTCCTTTGACTTGATTCTCTGGTGTAGCCACTCCACAAGGCTTCCACCTAACTGCCAAAACAGTGGAAGCTAGGAGAAGAACTTGACGGATCCCATATGGCCAAACCGGACAATCCTACTCTTTCTCTATGGATCCAACAGCCATCACTATCCAGACTCTACTCTTTATATGCATATAAGGAGAATCCGCTGATGCCCCAATATTGGATCCTCAGAAGCCAATTTGTCCCAGCTCAAGCCGCCCATCCTGGCCTACCACCAAAAAAACGAAAAAAATTTTCGCTTAAAACCCTTGATTGGCAAAGGTTTCAGCAGTTACTCAAAAAAAATCCAAAATTTTTTTCAAAAAAGGGTTGACATTCCCGAATGGGGTTGTTACATTAGTAAAGCGCCTGAAGGAAAGGCAACTGACCC
>NZ_JAJENT010000421.1:0-14464 GCF_035615515.1 Phormidium sp. CCY1219 | reverse complement strand
CACCGCCTGGGGGCGATCGCTCCCCAACTGTTCTCGAATCTCCGAGTACAGGGTGGTTGCAGTGGGAGCGATCGCCAAGGTGCGGATCTCCACCGCACAACGCTCTTGCAGTTGCCGCAGCAGTTGCGATCGCATTCGCGTATAATTGCAACGCGCCAGAAACAACTTAAAAGAACCCTCCGACATCTCGATCGCCCAAGCCAATTCCGACAAGGCGCGATCGTTCTCGGCGATCGTGTCGTCATGCAAGCGTTGGTGAGCCATTATCGCAACTCCTTCGCTTCTGCCAAAATCGGATTCACATCAAACCACGATCCTGCCTCGTCGTCGCAATACTCATACACGAACATACTGCGAATCAAGGCTGTATATCCATCCGAACCCGCCACTGTTTTCTGCCGTGCTACTTGACGCAGCAACACCCATTCATCATTAGTTATCGCCAGAATGCGCTGGTTGCGATAGGTGCGAATCACCTGTTCTATCGTATCGCGGCAGATCGGCACCCCGCGTTGTTTTTTAATCCCATCGTTGAGCATTCGCAGGAGATTTCGCACGTGACCGCCACTGACGCGACACAAACGGTCTAAAGTTTCCAGACTATCGAACACTGCGCTTATCTTTTCCAGGCGCTGGTGAGGCGCTAACTCCGGAAACGCCCGCGCTAGTACCATTTGTCGCAACAACTGCATGCCCTCAGTGCATTCCCGACCATCTTTATACTGCACCGGCACCATCGGCAAAACCTGGGGGCTGGCCAATCGCTGCATCAAGGTGTCAAAGTCGTTGGAAAACCGCAAAGCAAGCGGGATGGTATAAACAATGTGGCAGTGCAGTCCGCGCAATTGCTCGCCTCGGTCTACAAATAAATATTCGTGCTGAGGTCGTCCCCAAGGTTTGGGAGAACTATCCACTCTATCCAGACTGTCGATAATCACCACCAGTCCTTTTTTGCCATGCTGGGCGAGTTTTTGGTGGGCGGGTTCTAGTAGTTCTTGGTTAATCGCTTCGAGAATGCCATTGGTGCGCGGTTCCAGATATCCGCGCAATTTCGCTCGCAGATCGGGACTGGCTTTGGCTTTGGCGGTAATTGTGCCGATGCCCGGAACTAAGAACTGCCCGGAAACCTCTCCTTGTGTGTTCGCGGAAATTTGACCCCCTGGAAACTCTCCCGTAATATCGAGATCGAGGTCGATTTCGGTTTGTAACAGTTTGGCGGCTCCTTGCAGGAGGGTTTTGAGTCCTTTGGGTTCTTTTAGGGTGAGATTATCCAGGCTTTGACTCACTTTCAGGGCGATCGCCAGCAAAATATCGCCCACATCCACATCCCCCATTTCCAACTCTCGAGAGGAGTCAAAATATACCACGTGAAAGCCTTGGCACTCTAAATCTGCCTTGAGTCTGAGCAATTCGGTGGATTTGCCACAGCCGATATGCCCGGTAAAAAGCTGGCAGGTGGGTCGATCCGGCGACCACAAACTGATATTATCTCGCAAGTTTTCCACAATCTGCCCGCCACGCACGGCAGAAAAATCGATATAATATTGATGGTCTGCTTCGCAATTCTCTACGAAGAGAGTTTTCCCCGGATCGGTGGCTCGAAAAAACTTTCTGAAATCTACACTCATCGCTATCACCACTATGACGATCGGTCGCGATCGCTCGCGGGAAACGGCGTCGCTGTTGTAATGCTGTTACTTTTCACCCTGATTTCGTAGCGTTCGGGACACTTTTGTTCGGTTCGCAGATGCATTTTCCCGATTTCGTTATAGCTTACCACAGCCTTCTTTGTCTAGGGGTCATTAAAATTATCCGGTACAGCCGGGATTGACCGCCAGCAGGCTTTCGCCAGCGATCGGTCAATTTAACTGAGGAACCGCTTTTCCGGAACACCGGTCATCAACTTGGGAAAGCCTTGCTCCGGGAGACTTCTAGAGTATTGCGCCTGGGAGACGACTGCTTTTTAAAGAGATATAAACTTTTACAAATTATTGTTAAAAATTAACCGGAATTGTAATGAGTTTAAGATAGAGTTTGGGGCGAGTTGATGGAGCGATCGCCCCCTAAAACTTGGCGCTTCATTGCCGACAATTTTCAATGCGTGATTTGCGGAAAAAACAGCAGTATTATTTTAAATATAAAACCATTTAGACAAGCAAAACATTGCCAGGTTTCGCACGGGGGAGGGGTATAAGTCGGCGGTAGGCCCGGGGAGGCGTTCCCCCCAGGAGGGAACGAGTTGAAAGATTAGTCCGCGTAGGCGGACTATAGCGCTAGCGCCCCGGGCTAAGCTAACACCTGCCGAGGCGCGATTTCAATCACCCGCGTTAATTGGTGACTCACAACCCATCCGACTCGCCGATATTAATTAGAATTTGGCAAGGTTCTCACCGTCAGCACTTGCGGGGGAGTAGCATCGGGGGGGTAGAGAAAATCCACTTCTACCAAGCGCCGATCGCCCGGAGGGAGGGTCAGGGTCAGCAAGGGTTCTCCCGCTTGTCCCCGTCGCTGGACCAAGTGAAAATAGCGGGTTTGGGGCAAACCTTCGTCATCATTATACCGCACTCGCACCGTACCGCGAAAGAAGACTTGCGGATCGCGCGGTTGGAAAAATAACAAAGCATCCATATCTTCATCTTCTTTCAGGGGCGAAGAAATGGTGAGACTCACCTGCTGGGTGCGATCGCTGAAATTCGCCAGGGGCAGGAAAAGATTATACTCAACCCCATAATTCCCGTGACCGAAATAGGCGGTATCCGGATAGCGGGTCAACATTTTCGCACTTTGAATTTGTTCGGTACCCAGAGTAATCCGATGCAGAGTATTCAACGCATAAGAAAACGCCTCACCGGTGTCGGGAATGGTCAAATAATCCACCGAGGGAGTATCCGTGAGTTGCGATCGCCACTGCGACCCCTGCGCCACCCCCGCCACGCGACCAAATACCACATTCATCACGCTCGGATCCAGGGGAGTGGGCGTTAAATCGCGCGGACCGGCCAATCCGGCATTTTGCAACAATCCCTGCCATTCTGCCAGAGTAGGCGCGCGTTCCGTGCCATCTTCCCGCAAGGGCGATCGCATAGCTAAGTTTGCCAAATATACCGGCCCGCTACTCCACAATCGCATCATGGTCGATCGTGCATTAGAAGAAGGAACAACCGTTCCCACCGGGATCGGATCGTTCATCAACAAAACCATTTCCCCGGGGGGAATTTCCAATTTAGCCGGCCAATTTTCCTGTCTTTTCCCGCGCAAAATATCATTCATCACCCGACTTCCCGGCCCAGAATACACTTCTCCATCGGGATTTGCCACCATATCCTCTAATTCGATAAATAAAGCATCCGGACTGGTTAAATAACTCGCCCCTTGCAGCACCTCTAAAATCACCGGTTCGGCGGTGGGATTGTAAGCGATTAATCCCTGATAAAACGTGCGAGTTTCTTCCGGCGATCGCGCTCTGGCAATATGATGAGCAAACAGGTCAAATCGCCCTTCAAAGGGAAAATTTAAGTGTGCTTCCGGTACCGCAAACCCATCCGGCGGAAAAGTCGAGAGCAAAATTCCCGGCGTCAGCACCACTTCCGGACTGTTGCTGTTAAACACCGGCACGCCATCGAGTTGCCCGGGTAAGGGGCGCACGTCCTGAATATCCACCACTTCTTTGGGCGGGATCCGGTTCATGTCCGGGATGGCATCGAAGGAGGGCAAGGGGTCTGTTTGTGGCAACGAGTATGTGGGTGGCACCGGGGTCTGAGGTTGGGTGACAGTATCGGTTTGGGCGATGGAAAACGCCAGCAAAAGTGACAGCATGAGTGAGGTAAAGTTGGCAAACGACAACAATGGAACGCGCGATCGCGCTGCGAGTATTTTCTCTCAAGTTGGCCGGAAAATCCGGGGGATGAAAGGATAAGAATTGCGAATGGTTATCGCTAAAAAAACTTATCCTTGACAAAGGACAAATTGAGTGTTTAAGATAACCAGATGTTTCCAGGAATCGAAAATTTATCCGACGGTTTATCCGGGGAACTTTCTCACCCAGATAGTCGTTCCCGAAGTAGGGAGTACGCTGAATCATGCATAGCAGATTAGGAGGTTGTTCTGAGGAATGAGCGCATTCGATTTTTTCAACTCAACTCGTCAAGCGATCGGCAAAAAATATTGGTGTGCAATGAGGGCGGCGATCGCGGTCGTGGGACTCAGCGTCACCGGAGGGTTGAGTACCGGCGATCGGGCGATCGCCCAAGCAGTTCCCAGCACATCCAACCGCACCTACTGTCAAAACAATGGCAGTTCCGACGGTTCTAACCGCCAAGCAATCTGCATTTTCCCCAGTGGCAACTTTTACGACGGCGAACTTAAAAACGGCGTCAGACAAGGACACGGCACATTCCTATTTGCCGATGGTACGGAATGTTCCGGCGACTTTCGCGATAATCTCCTCAATGGCAGGGGAACCTGTAGATTTCCCAACGGAAACCTCTACCAAGGGGAATTTCAAAATAGCGTCAGACATGGCACCGGCACCTACACTTTTGCCGATGGCACGGAATGTTCCGGCAGGTTTGAAAATGGGCAATTAAACGGTGAAGGCATCTGCACCTTTCCCACCGGCAACCGCTACGAAGGGGAATTTCGCAACAACGTTCGACAAGGAACCGGCACCTACACTTTTGCCGATGGCACCCGTTGCGAAGGTCAGTTTGAGAATGGGCAATTAAACGGTGAAGGCATCTGCACTTTTCCCACCGGCAACCGTTACGAAGGGGAATTCCGAGATAACGTCCAACATGGGAAAGGGGCGTTTATTTTCGCCAATGGCACCCGCATCGAAGGCACCTGGAATAATGGAGAATTTCAGGCCAACAATGCGACTTCTGGGGGGTAAAATTAGGGGGTGGCCCGCTCCACCCTCCCAGTGGTTAGGAGGCAAAATAATCAGGAATAATTCTGGTTTCTATTTGCCAGGATTGGTGGTAAAATAGAATAATTATTTGTTGCCTTTCTCCGCTTCGTCTTCTAATAAATTGTCCGGGTTAGTTTGCAGTTTTTGGATTTTGGCAGTGGCTTCTTTATAACCGGCCAAATCGCCGCGATCGGAATAGAGTTTTGCCGCTCGCTGAAAATCAGATATCGCCGCTTGAGTGTGACCCAATTGATATTGGGTAACGGCGCGGTTGTAGTAAGCTTCAGCGAAGTGGGGATTTTGCTTCAATGCCTCGGTGTAATCTTCGAGACCTCCTTGGGTATCCCCTTGTTTGACGCGACCCAATCCTCGGTTATAATAGGCGATAGGATTGGTAGATTTGAGGTTTAAAGAAACGGTCCAATCTTCGATCGCCTGTTTGATATCGTCGAGTACGGCATGAGAGACGCCGCGATTGTAATAGGCATCGGCATACTTGGGATTAATTTCAATGGCTTTATTGTAATCTTCAATCGAGCCTTGAGTATCGCCTAAATCGCGGCGCACGCAAGCGCGGTTGTTGTAGGGGGCATCGTAGGTGGGATTGATAGCGATCGCCCGTTCGAAGTCAGCGATCGCCCCGTGGTGATTTTTCAGGGCGGAACGGGCCACGCCGCGATCGTTGTAGGCGGCAGAATTGTTAGGATTGCGCTCTAATTCCACATCAAAATCGGCGATCGCCGGTTCGTAATTTTTCAGAGCCAAATAGGCTTTTCCGCGATGGTAGTACACCTCCATCAACTCCGGATTGACCTCCAGTTCGCGATTGAAATCCGCCAGTGCGCCTTGATTGTCGCCCATTGCCAACCGCGCCTTACCGCGCTGGTAGTAAATCTGACTCAGGGAGGCATTGTGGGCCAGAGCTTGGCTCAAATCTTCTACCGCGCCAGGATTATCGCCCATTGCCGATCGCGCCGCCCCGCGATTGCCATAGGCGATCGCATTGTCCGGCTCCAGTTCCAGCACTTTTGTATAATCTTCCATCGCCCCGCGATAATCCCGCAGGCGATAGCGAGCCGCACCGCGATTAGTATAAGCGTTAACATCCTGCGGATCGAGAAGGACGACCTTTGTATAGTCTTCGATCGCCCCGGCATAGTCCGCCACTGCCGCTCGCGCCACGCCTCGGTAACTATAACTGCGCGCCAGTCCCGGATCGTTTTCCGCCATTCGTTCGATAGCGCGGGTATAATCTTCAATCGCTTCTGCATAGCGATCCAAGCGGTGGTAGGCAACGGCGCGGTTGTGATAGGTATAGGGAAACAGGGGTTTCATGCGAATCGCCTCATTATAATCCGCGATCGCCCCTTCATAGTTCCCCGAATTCAAGCGCAGATTGCCGCGTTCCCCAAACCCCACCGGATTGTTCTCCGGAGTTTCGATGGGAATTTTTGCCCGACATTCCAGGGCTTTTTGACTCCATCCCAATTCCTCATAAACCTCTGCGGCGCGTTCGTATTGTTGTCGCCGCTCGAATTCCAGGGCGCGACATTCCCGTGCTTTTGCTGGTTCCCCGGCAATTTCATACTGTTGAGCCGCTTTTAACCATTGCTTCTTCTCCGCAAATTCAGCCGCTAAAATCTCCCCTTTCTTGCGCTCGTCGTTACTATTAAGCCAGCAGCGTTTTGCCGCTTCCCACTCTTCTCGGTCTTCCCAGCGTTGCGCCGCCGCTTCCCACTCTAACTCCGCTTCCAGGGCATAAATTTCCGCCAGTTGCCCTGACTCGGTTCTATCGGTTTGCGCCCAACAATTTGCCGCTTCTCGCCACTGCTTTTGTTTTTCAAATAAGTGCGCTGCCGTTTCCCATTCTTCTAATTCTGCAAAGACATTCGCCGCTGCCAAATACTCTCGTTTTTGCACCATCAGTTGCGCCCGCGCTTGTTGCGCTCTGATGCGATCGCCGGCTTTTTCAAAACACTCGATCGCTTGCGGATAAAACTCCGCTTTTAGATAATACAAGCCGCGATCGCGCCAGGTTTGCGGCGTTGCTTCCACCCGATCGTGCTTCACGAACTCCGGATTTAACGGTAAAACATAATCGATTAACTCTTTCTGGCTCCACATCGGCGAAAGGGTCGATTCCCAAATATTCAACAGGCGACGGGCGCGCGTCACCGCCACATAAAGCAGGTTCAATTCGAGCTGCAACAAGGGTTTTTCTTTCTGCTTAACCGAACCAATTCTAAACAGCCGATTCCACAGCTCCTCATTCGCCGCAAAAAATTCCACCAAGAACACGGTATCGAATTCCAAGCCTTTCGCTTCTTCGATGGTAAAAATTAACGTGGATTCAAACTCTTGAGCTAAGGTTTGTTTTTCTTCATCGGTGCGGACTAAAATAGCATCCGAGGGATTTAATTCTTCTAAAATGGGTTTTAGCGCTTCGGGGGGTTGGGCAATCAAGCGTGCCGCTTCGCCGCGATTGACCCCCGGTAAAGACACATGCCCCAGGGGAACATTCAACAATCGCGATCGCAGTTTGAGCAATTGATTGGCTAAATTGACCAAACTACCAACGCTGCGGAAGTTAAAGTTCAATGTTCTTTCAATGGCATCGCGATCGGTTTGGTAAAACTTTTGTTTCAAATCTTCCCAGCGAAAGCCACTGGGGCTAATCATTTGATGCAAATCTCCGGCGAACAAAAACTGACCCTCGGGAGCGCATAGCTGCATCAGCAGTTCCAGGTGCAATTCGGTAAAGTCCTGCACTTCATCGCAGACAATTAATTGATAGCGATCGCGCTCACCATTGCCCACAACCTGTAGGCCCTTGCGCGCCAAGTCAATTTCATCAAATCGGCCATCTTGCCGCAATTTCTTCTGATACCATTCAACAATTTTATATAAATCGTATCGCTGATTTTTCGGAATTATTGTAAATCCTTTTTTGCTCAAGCGCTCGTATTCTTTTTTCGACAGGGTATCCGAATTAGTGGCCAGTTGCGACCCTTTGACAATGCTGCGAATTTCATCCCAGACTAAGGCAGGCGGATAGGTTTTTCGTTTGGGATGGGCTTTATACAGTTCCCAAAACCCGAGAAAATTGACTTCTTCTTCCGCGCGGTACGTTTCGCCGGCTTTTTGTAGTAATTCCAGGCATAAATCCCGCAGGGTTTTAAACTCAAAAATGGATTGCAGCAGGGGATTTTGCTTGCCTACGAGATGCTGAAACTGCTCGCGAGCATTGCTGACTAGCAAGGGATTGTAAGCCACATAAAGCCGCTTGCCCTGGGGGTAATCCTGCCAGCTTTCCAGCAATCGGTAGAGCGCCACCGTGGTTTTTCCGGTGCCCGCACTGCCAGATAAAAAGAGGGTACCGGGGAGTTTAATCAGTTGAGATTCTTCCACGGACAATTTCAGTGGCAAGTCGGCATCTTGGGAAACGATCGCCTGATGCCATTGGGCTTCGCTTTCGAGGACTTGCCATTGGATGTTGCCCAGCAGTTCGTCGCCGTCAAAATCCGGGGCGATCGCCAATTCTTCTTGTCTGACTGTTTCGAGGGATAAGCGGTTCTCTGGCTTTTTGGTGGGGCGATCGCCATCCCAGTCCCCAAGGGTTTCCACCGCTTCTGCATCCAGCCATTGAGCGTCGGGGGTATGATGTCTGGCTCTTGCCCGTCGGGAAACATCATCGTGATCCAGACAGAGGTCTTGAATGGCGAGATAAACTTGCGCCGAACCGGTTTCGGGTTGGCGAGATTTTTCGTAGGTAAAAATCAAACGACTGGCGCGATCGATTCGGGCTTCCCAGACTCTTTTGGCGATGCCTTTGAGTTTTTTTACCCGCACTCCCCCATCGAATTGCTGCGCTTTCAGTTTTTGAATGCAATGCCAAACTCTTTCCTGAAAGTTGCCTTCAGGAAGCTTTCGTAGAAAATCAACAATTTCGGGGTGGAGTACAGCAGGAATAGACATTTTTAGGCGGCTCTTAGGCTAAGATAATGGCTATATTAGCTCCCTCCGCATCTCTTTGGCATCCGATTGAGCTTAATTCTCCTCAGAGACGCGGTTCGAGCAGGTGCAGTCATGGCATAGTTATGTATTTTACACCGCGATCGCCATGCGCGCATTCGTGCCGCGCCTGTTTTTCCGCCACCATTGGATTGAATTCTCCTCTCGGGGGGATTCGCCCTCCCAGGCTCCCTAAGCACATCTACTTAGGATTTGCGGCGGAGGGAGGCGAAAGCGATTCTCGTCATTCATCAGCGATCGCCTCTGATGGTTGCTAAAATTAAATCGCAAACTCTTCGGTAATGCTGGGTTCTTCTAACGCCACCCGCACCCGAATTTGTTCTGGCGGTTGTCCGCTCCATTCCATTTGCAAGGCGCGATCGCTGGGATGAGCGGCGACTTCATGCAGAATCTCTTCAGTGGGGGACAACAAGCTCAGTTTTAATCCATCAGGCAAAGACAGGCGATCGCCGGTGGAGTACAGTTGTACTAAAACCCCCATTTGCCGCTCGGATTGGGCCTCAATCGTCACGACTAATGCCAAGGCGCGATCGGGCGCTTCATCTCCCAATCCCACGAACTTTACCCCTTTCACCCCCGCAGTTTTAAACACTAATTCCCAGCAGTTGTCTTCGGGACAAACAATTTCTTCTAGTGTTTGCCACTCTGGCTCGAAAATATTCCTCTCCCACCGATCCAGATCGATCGGCTTTTTGGGGGATTCCCCTGGTTCTTCTCCCCAGGTTTCCAGCCAATCGCCTTCTACATCTTCGATATAAAGATTTACGTGTTCGAGCCTGTAATTGATGCGCTCGTCTTGCAATCTTTGGGCGGATTCCAGAGCTTGCCATGCACGTTCGAGTCGGTCTTTATTGGTATGTTCTAAGGTTTTATTCATGTTGTTGCTGTCTTCTTTTCTCATTCGCGATTCGGTCAAAAAAAATTGCGTTTTACAATCCACTCGGTTAAAAACTAAATTTCAAATACTTGTAGTCGGCTAAATGATTGCTGTTATGCAAGACCACATTCACTAATTCCCGAACGAAGGCTTCTTTACCGGGATTGTAACTGACAAAAATTCCCCGTTCGATTTCCCAAGCTTGCAAAGTTCTTTTCCATTCTTCATATTTATACTCCGAAAATTCGTCCGACATGCTGGTGACTTGCACGCACAGGGGTTTTCCGGTGGGACTGCTAACGATCGCATCAGTAGCCATCGAAAAATCCGCTACATAGCGCTGCACCACACTTCCCTGTCGGCTTTTTATGTTTTGTGCGATAACGTCAATAACTTCTGCATCATCTTGGCTAAACTCTCCCGATCTTAACTTTTGTTTCCAAATGTAAAATTTATTATCTTGTTCGGTAAACCATCTGGGAAATAGGTATTCATACCAATAGCGAACTGGGGGAGGAATCTGGTGCAAAAACGATTCTCGCTCCGCGTCGGTTAGCGGTTTGAGGGCTAACCAGACTTCCGCATCTTGGATGACCTCTAGGAGAAACCCCATGAGCAGTTTTTTCTGCATCAGCTTGCCCGGTTTCATTTGTTCGATCCAACGCCATATCTCCTCTAACCGCGTGGCTAACGCTGGCTCTAATGAGCCGGAAATCCTCATCAATTCCCTAAGTTTCGTCTCGATCGCCGTGGCTTGCAAACACTCCCCCATTAATGTAAGCTGACGCCTTCACCAGTGGATCTAGTTCCTATTGTACTCAACTCGGGGACGCAATGGAAGACCCTAGCGATCGCTCGCGCGAATAAATTTTAGATTTAATCCCATCAGGGCTTGACAAATTCTCTCGATTGCCAGAAAATAGTTTATCCGCTTACAATGGGGAAATTATCTTGTCAATAATCCAACGGGTTGTAACCCAGGGGAAGGGACGTGGGAGAGCTGCGGACCTGAGTGATAGATGAGAGTGGCGGGATAACCCAATCCCCGAAACCATCGAACCCGGAAAGCATTTTATTGTAGTTGCCACACCTTAATCGTGTTGTCCTGACTGCCACTGGTGAGGGTTTTGCCATCGGCAGCGATGGAGAGAGAATGAATCGTATCGGAATGGGCTTTTAAAGTTTTGAGGAGTTGACCGGTAGCCAGGTCCCAGAGTTTGATCGTACTATCGAGAGAGCCACCGCCACTGGCGAGCAGGGAAGTATGGGGAATAAAAGCGATCGCGTGAACGGCATCAGAATGACCGTAAAGAGTGCGGACCAACTGACCGCTACTCACCTGCCAAATCAAAATCGTGCTATCGCCACTACCCCCTGCAACCCATTGCCCATCGGGGCTAAACGCCACAGAGCGAAATCGATAGTAACCGCCGTCGAGAGTTCGCATCAACTCACCGGTATTCACGTGCCAAATTTTAATTGTATTGTCAAAACTGCCCGAAGCGAGAGTTTGTCCGTCCGGGCTAAAAGCGAGGGAAAACACCCAACCCGTGTGACCCGAGAGAGTAGCGATCTGCTCGCCGGTAGACACCCGCCATAACTTAATCGTATTGTCAAACCCGCCACTGGCGACAATTTCACCATTGGGACTAAAGGTCACCGACATCACCCAAGCGGAATGGTCCGAGAGGGTATGCAAGAGACGACCGGTTTGGGTATCCCAGAGTTTGATCGTGCCGTCGCCACTGGCGCTGGCGATCGTATTGCCATCGGGTGCGATCGCCACAGACCAAATTTCCTGAGAATGGCCCGATAAGCTATGGCGGACTTCCCCAGTGACCCGATCCCAAATTTTCACCGTCTTATCCACACTCCCACTGACGATGGTTCGACCATCCGGATCGATCTGCACCGAATTCACACCGCGCAGATGACCCGCGAGGGTTTTAACCACGCTCAGATTGTGGGAAGTTTGGGCACGAGTGGGCCTTGAAACTAAGGAGACTTGGCGGTTCGATTCCGCCACCGCCTCCGGAATCACCGATTGAGTAGATCCTCCCAAAGAGAGCAAACCAGAAAAGCGCGGCAATCGTAGTTCTCCATAGAGCTGAACTGCCGTGCCGAACAACACAGCGACAAAACCAGTGGCGAGCAATCTTTGGGTTAATTTGGTTTTTTTGTATTTGAAGCGCGATCGCCGTCGAGAGTGCGGGGGAATTTGGCGAAACTGATTTAAGCGAGTCGGGATGCGCGCGACGGATTGTAACGGTTGAATGCTGCCGACGCAAAGGGGCGATCGCTGCTGTAGCGGTTCGCCGCCCCAGGGTTGCTGCATTTCCCGTTCGAGTTCGGCGAGGCGCTGTAAAATCGCCTGAGTATTCGGCGGTCGATTCCCCGGAAAGGGAGCCATCATGTAATCGATCAGATCCGCCAGGGGATTGGGAATTTGGGCATTAGTGGGAAATCTGCCACTGCGATCCTGACGCCACTGGAGCTGACCCGTGCGGGGATCTTCGGGAAATTCATTCGGTTCTTTTCCGGTGAGTAGAAAAACAAACGTGCGTCCGAGGGCGTAAAAATCCGATTGGGGCACCGCTTTGCCATTCGCTTGTTCGGGCGGGGTGTAACCGGGGGAGACAATGCCGGTGATGTTATGACCGCCACCCACTTTTGCCAGATAGGTGCCGGTGACTTCCCGGGCGCTACCAAAGTCGATCAGGGCCAGTTGCCCGCTGAGTTTGAGCATGATATTGCTCGGTTTGATATCCCGGTGGAAAAATTGCTGGCGGTGGACGCGATCGAGGATTTCGGTCAGTTGTTGGAACCACTTGAGGGCTTGGGGTTGGGGAATCGGCAGATGGTGGCGATCGCTCATCCACTCTAACAAGTTGCGCCCTTCGATCCGTTCCATCACCAAACAGTGCAATGGCTCTACGCGATTGCGCGGCGTGAAGGTAAAATAGCCATCCGGCTGCACTTGCGGAATGCCGGGGTGATGTAATTGGCTCAAGACCTGCGCTTCTCGCTGAAATAAAGACACCGCTTTCGGATTGCGATCGAGCAGAACCTTGAGCACTTTCAGGGTGCCCCGGTCTTCTACTTCAAAGGTTTTTGCAAAACCCCCTTCTCCTAAAAGACGTCGCACCCGGTAGCGCCCTTGCAGGAGCAAAGACGAACCGCATTGCCGACAAATAGGGTTTTCTCGGTTCAGGGGATCGGCGGCGTTAGGGCAATTGGGGTTCAGGCAATAACTCACAGCGGTACATCCAAAGAATTGAGTTAGTTTGATTATGGTGACGTTAACCCCCAGAACACAACCCCCGAAAGTGGGAAACCGCCTACTGTGAAAGACAGAATCCGAGACCTGCGCTCGGGGTAGGGGGAAGGGGAAACTGGGCGATCGCCCAAGACAGCACAGAAGCACAGAAGCAGCAGATGTGATTTTACGACCACGGTTGTCCCCTCTCAATTCTATCTACAGGCTCTTGCCCCTGCCACAGAGCTTTAGCGTTCAGCTAGGAAACGCCTGTGGAGAGTTCGACTGCTATGGGATAAGCGAGAGCTTGTGGCGTCAGTTGGCTCGCACTGAGGAGGAACCGCGCACCCTATCCCTCAGGGTCGGTGTCGGGAGGATGTCAGAAGATGTTTTGCCTCCTGCATAAAAAAGAGGGGCTTGTGCCCCTCCGATGGTGGTTGGTTTGAAGCGAGAACTCTTTGTCCAATCGCCGAAGCGATCGCTTCGGGTTGGCTTAAGACACCGGTTCCACGCGACCGTAGAATACGCCGCGAATCTTCATATCCAGAGCTTGTTTCGCTCCTAAGTCCGTATCCGAGGGCTGTTCGCTCTCGAAAATCCCGGCAATTTCCCCCGTATTGGGGTTGACTTTCGCAACGCGCAGAGACATGTGGCCTTGACCGGTCAGCGTCCGTTTGACGTTAGACCGAGCCAATTCGTCCGCATCGGCACTGGCGGGCAATGCGACTGCATTATCGTAGCCGGTCGCTTGACCGCGTCCTTTGGGATCTAAGAACAAGGAGCCTCGGTAAGAGGGTACCTTGTAGTCGCCTTCAAAGTCGGTGGAGGTGTTAATGCTATCGACTCCGGGTTGAGAGGAAGCCACCAACTGTTTGATGGTAAATAGGAAGGGGACTTCTTCTCCCCCAGGAAGCAAAACCGTAATCGCTTGGAAGTCGATTCCATCTTCTTCAATGAAGGTGAGCCGACCATCGTCGCCAACTTTCAGCGGCCCTTCCACCTGAGTTAAGGTGGAGGTATAGCGGGTCAGGGATTTGCCCGGAACGAATTCCGGTTCTTGCCGTTTGTTGCTCGGTTCTTCCAAAACGAAATATTCCGTCGGTTCTAAGCACAAATCGGTTAGCTTATAGGATTTAGAGCCGTCAATGGGAATGGCACCGCGAGCGGTTTCTTCTAATTGGGGGCAGCTATTGGCTAACCCCGTACCTCTGATGTCGTCGTAGGTGAGTGGTTTATTGTCGGATGGCCCTTCACTACAAGCCGTTAGCACGCTCAGGCATAACGCCAGAAGTGCAGCAATTAAAGCGCGATACCTCATGATAACCTCCGATACGTTTGGAAACCCCCGTGCTTTAGCCGGGGGAGGAAAAACGAACGTGCGGCTTTAGCC
>NZ_JAJENT010000420.1:0-1574 GCF_035615515.1 Phormidium sp. CCY1219 | reverse complement strand
GCCTGGGAACCCTCCCGCGAGGCTCAGCCTCCTAGCATGGCCTCCGGTGGGCAATGCCAATCCGTGCAATGCCCGAACCGGGGATGATGGGTATTGCCTACCCTACGAGGTTTTGGGATTACGAGAGCGATCGCCACACCTGGGATAGGGCCCGTTGAAAGGCGGCGGCATTTTTAAAATAAATCTCTGGGTTATCCTGCAACCCTAAATCGATTAACTGCGCCAACGACTGGGGAATCGAAGGGTCGCGATCGCGGATGGGAATTGCCGAGGTGGTCAACACCACCAAAAACGGGTCTTGGTCTTGGCCCGTAAAATCGCGCGGAAATGCCCCAGTCAAGAAATAGTATAAAGAAGCCGCCGCCGCCCACACATCCACCGCCGGTTTGGCATACTTGAAATCGAGCAACTGTTGGCGCGGCATAAATACCGGCGTCCCCGCCTTCGTCCCCGTCTGGGTTTGACCGCTCAATCCGGCTAAATCGAACGCTTTCGCCAAGCCGTAGTCTCCCACCTTGGCGATATAGGATTGACCCACGCGGGAGAGGAAAATATTCGCCGGTTTGAAATCCCGATGGACTAATCCCACATTGTGAGCGTACTCCAACCCCTCCAACGCCTGCAGGGTCAGGGGGACTGCTTCGCTGAGGGATAATTTCCCCCCCCGTCGTTCCATCAAATCCATCGCGCTGCCCGCGTTACAGTATTCCTGGGTGAAAAAGAACAGTTGCTCCCCATAGCCGCACTCCTTCAGTTGCACCACATTGTGATGCTGCAACTGCTTCATATTTTCCACCTCTCGCAGAAACCAGCGAATCGCGCGCGGATTGGCTACAATTTCGGGACGCATCAGTTTCAGCGCCACGGTTTCCCCGGTTTCCTCTTGCTGCGCCAGATATACCTCACCAAATCCCCCTTTCCCCAACAATTGCAAAACTCGATAGCCCTCAATTTCCGGGAACTCTCCCTCTGGTGGCACGCTTCCGGAAAGCGAAATTACTGGCATCGGTTCTTCGGTTTCTGCTTCGCTGGTAACATCAATTCTCACGCGAAATACCGTATCGCTCAAGCGAATTTCATCCCCTTCTTTTAAATCGTACTGGCGAAACTGCAGTTTGGCCCCTTCTTCTGGACTGTGATGAGCGGCGCGCTGTCCGATGTTTTGACCATTCACAAAGGTGCCATTTTTGCTGCCGAAATCGCGCACCCGAATCGCGGGCGGATTGATATCGAGCAAGCAATGATAGCGGGAAATTTTGCTATGTGCTTTGTCATTGGGCATCTGCGGGTTGCACTCCGGGGCGCGTCCCACAATGCAGGTGGTGCGGGAGTCGAAGACAAATTTTCGTCCTTGCAAACTGCCTTCGGTAACGATGAGCGTGACGGTGGCAAGCATCCTTAAACCCTTTCACATGGCTGAACCTTTGACCCTCTATTTTACCACCAGGGTTGGCGGTTTTTCCTGCCCGATGAAATTCGGCGGTTATTTTTATCAAAACTTTACAATTTGCCGGGAAATTTGTGGTACGATGAACACAATGGGAAAGGTGCGGCCATATATGGTAGGGTGCGTC
>NZ_JAJENT010000419.1:0-250 GCF_035615515.1 Phormidium sp. CCY1219 | reverse complement strand
CGACTTGACCTGCCTTTATTATATCATCCCTGCCAATCTTGTCAACTTCTTTTCGCCGGCGCTTCTTGGCGTTTAGTTCTGTTTATCTGACATTAATCTCTATAGGCATCAATTCGATTGGTGGGAATTGTTATCCCCTGGGTTAATCCTCCCTAGTTGAGGTGAAAATAGGGGGCGAAAACTCCACTCTTACGTCTCAATCGCGCCAGCGGGAATTTAATCCAACTGTTCAGCGCAGATATCTTATCCT
>NZ_JAJENT010000418.1:0-72258 GCF_035615515.1 Phormidium sp. CCY1219 | reverse complement strand
CGCAATGGTTATTTATGCTTAGTCCAATTCCAGGGATGGAAAAAAACATAGGGATTAGCGCAATGGTTATTTATGCTGTAGTGCCCCATCGGAGAAAAAATTTATCGCGATCGCACCATAGTTATAATATTTTCATATGAGTAAGGTAGAGAGTTTTTCACCTTGGAGGTGCAAGCGCGGTAATGACTATTCGGCTACGGATAGCATCAATCTGAGAAAGGCTATATTTCTCGCTTTAATCCGAATTCTGTTAATTCCCGAGGGCGAGGAGTGGAAACCTGTCGTTCGCTACTGAAAAAGCAAGCGAGTCACTCGCATCCCGTAGATAATTTTACCGCTGGTTGAGACTCGCGATAATAAGGATTAGATGAGTTGGAAAGCGTTTTAGCCAATAACAGATAAAAAAGAGACGCGCGAGCGTCTCTTTTTTAACTTCAGAGGTTACGAAAACTTGCTTTGGTTTCTCGTTCTTCGCCTTGACTTGGAAAGGTTTTTGTGGAGCTACCGATTCCTGGGTTTTCCCATAGCTCTAATGAGTAACAGCTTAATCTAACGCCTTTTCGGTTTCGCGCTTTGTTTTATCCACTAGCTTTTCGGTATTTTCTTTCACTCTTTCCGCACCGGCTTTGGCATTTTCGCCCATTTTTTCCGCAGCACGCTGGGCCTCATCGCCAATTTTTACGGCATTTTTCGGCGCATCTTCTACCACCCGCTTGCCGGCTTCAGCGGGATTTCCGGTGCGGTTGGTCAGGTTTCGCTCGGCGCTTTTCACCAAGTTTTTCGCTTTGGCTTCAGCAGGTGTGGGATTTTGTCGCGGATCTGTATCGCTAAATTGGTTCATCCCTCCTTCTACTTTAGAAGTAACGGCCTGTTCTGACACTTCTTCGCGCACTTCATCTGCAGTTTTCGCAAGCACGGAAGGGCCGCTCTGGCAAGCCGTTCCGATGAACATCAGCACCCCTGCCATACATACGGTGACAATTTGGCGCAGGCGAATATTTTTCAGCCAAGTTATGACTGTTTTCATAAAAAAAACTCCATTCAATTACAGCAGATTAACAGTGCTTTTCCCTGTTTTTTAAGTAGAGAAAAGCGCAACGGATTGTCCGCAGATTCTCTCTCAAGAATCGCGAGACTGAAACGTTTTTTTTCACTGCTGTTCAGTTTAGGGGGTGGGAATGCACTTCTGCCTCTATCGGAAGTATCATATTTATTGCTCAACTGACGTAAGCGAAACCCTGACCTTTGATGGGGAAACGGCTCAACGCTGCAAAAGTAGCCACAGGAACAGTGAAGAGTCGTGGGGGGTTTTCGCGGCTGAGTTTGACATCTGGGGTTTGTATGTTATAATGAAATATTATCTATTTTGTAGAAAGTAGTAGGGTGGGCAACGAGTTGCCCACCCTATCGGTGAGGTGAGGGTGTAAGTCTTTCACCTCCGAGGGAAGGTTCCCAGCATGAGCTGGGAACGAGGGGGTGGGAGGGGACTAGGCAATAATGCCGGTGGAGTCGGCGGTGCGGGTGAGGATAGTTTCCACTTCAGGGGGAGTCAAGTTGGGATTGGCTTGGAGCATGAGAGCGGCGACACCGGAGACATAGGGAGCTGCCATCGAGGTGCCGCTAGAGGAGGAATAGGTATTGTTCGGGGTACTCGAAGGGATTTGCACGCCGGGAGCGACGATAAAATCGTAAGTGCCGAGGGCGTTACTGGCGGGGTTGGAGAAAGAAGCGACGCGCCGATCGCGGTCGATCGCGCCGACAGCGATCGCCAAATCTTCCGTAGCGCGAATTGCCGGATCTGCCGGCACCACTGCGCCGGTATCTCCTTCATTGCCCGAAGCGATCGCCACCACCACGCCGCGATCGCGAGCAAAGCGCAGGGCGGCGGCGATTTCTTCCGTGGGCGGTTCGTCGGGAAAATTCCCCAAGCTCAAATTAATCACCTGCGCCCCATTTTCCACCGCATAACGAATCCCCTGGGCCACACTAGTATCGAACTCGCTGAAGGTTTGCCGATTGTTCAAGACGCGCACCGGCATAATCGTGGCATTGTAAGCCACCCCGGCGATTTCAAACTGCTGGCCCAAACCATTGTTCGCGTCTACGCCGGTGCGAGAGGCGGCAATAATGCCGGCCACATGGGTACCATGCTCCTCTTGGGTTCCTTGGTTGGAGGGGTCTGGATCGCCATCGGCAAAATCGTATCCGCCCCGGTCATCAACATATCCATTGCCATCATTATCGATGCCGTCGTTGGGGATTTCATCCTCATTCACCCACAATTTCCCTTGGAACTCGTGGTGTTGCAAGTCGATGCCGGTATCGAGGACTGCCACCACCACGCCGGATCCGGTATAGCCGCGATTCCAGACTTCCGGGGCTTTTACCAGATCGACGCCATAGTTATTCACCACCGGATTGGCAACATCGGCGAAGGGGATGGATTCGCCCAATGCTTGTGCTACGGCGGCGGAAGCATCCACCATCCCAAATCCGAAGCGACTGTCAAAATTGGGCAGTGAGGTAATTGAGGTGGGGGAATTGGGGGCGATCGGCGTGGCGGAGAGAGTCAGGGTATAGGAGGTATCTCCTTCGTACTGTTCCACCGCCACATAATAATCGGTGTTGGGAGTTAAGGTACTGATACGGATCGTCTCGGCACTTGGTCCGGGTTCCACGGAGGATCCGACGATTTCGCTGTGGTGCAAGATCTGCCCGTCGTTGTTGAGGTCTTGCACCAGAAACACATCCGCATCGGCGCTTAAACCGGACAAGTCAATTTCCAGGCGACTGGGAGTGTTTACCTGAAAGCGGTACAGATCCAGACTGTCAGCGTTGCCCACAAAGTCGCTGAAACTGCGCGTGTCTTGCAAAACACCGATATCGAGCGCCTGCAGTAAGCTATTTCCTGCTGCATCGGGAACGGGGGTGGAGAGTTCCGTGGCGGATAAACTTAAATTATAGCCTGTTTCTCCTCGGTATTGTTCCACCACCACGAAATAATTCCCCGGATTTAAGGTTCTCTCTAAAGACTCGGGACTGGTGCCGGAATTTTCCGAAATGTTGACCAGTTCGCCGAAATCGATTTGATGGTTGCCGTTATAATCTTTAAAAATTCCCACATCGGCATCGGCGCTCAAATTGTTGAGGGCGAGATTAAAATTGCTCGGGGTGCTGATGTGAAACGAGTAGATATCCCGAGAATTGGCAGGGCCGATAAAGCCGGTGAAATTGAGGGAGCCAATCCGAGACAAATCGGGATTGTCATTGGGGGCGATCGCGGCAAATTCTTCCCGGTGGGCGGCGCGTCCTTCGGTTTTTCCCAGCTCTAAGTAATGCTCGATCGCGCTCAATTCGCCCCGTCTCACTGCTGCGGCCACATCCGGGTTATGTTCTAAATAAAATTCCGTGTCGAAATTCGGGCCGGGGTCGCGTCCTTCGTACTGACCTACTGCCACAAAATGGTCGATGCCGGTGAGTTCATCTCGTTCTACGGCGGCGGCTACATCTGGATTTTCGGCCAGATAAACATCGCTGTCAAATTCGGCAAAGGGGTCGCGCTCTTCCCATTTCCCCTGGGTGGCAAAATGGGCGATCGCGGTGGTTTCTCCCTGGATAACGGCGGCTTCTACGTCGGGATGCACCTCTAAATAATAGTCCGTATCGAAAAAACCACTGGGGTCTGTGCCAAGGTATTGACCCACCTGGAGAAAGTGGTCTAACCCATTGCTGAAACTCCCCGCATTCACTGCACCCAATACATCGGGGTTCTGTTGCAGGTAATAGCTTTCGTCAAACAAACTGCTGATGTCTAACATGATGCCAACTCTTAGTAATAGTGCCCTACCCTTTGTGGTTTTTTTGGGTCAAAACATATCGGCGAAATGAAATTTTGCAAAATTGACGCGCCGAATCGATTGCCGTTTTTCCGCGATTTAGTTGCACTTTCCCCCCATACCTTCCTTGTTTTTTTATTCCCTGGCTTTTTTGTTTGGCTTATTATAATCCCAATTTGAAACCTCAGCCAGGAAAATTGAATTGAACCGCACCCCAGGAAAAATCCGCTAGTCCGAGGGACTTTCGGCTTGGGAAAACGCCGCCTTGCTCTTGTATTGTCAGAGTTCCCCAACATATTAGTCGATGCAACAGTAAATTTTAAGATCGTTAAATTTACGGAAGTGGTTTTGGGTCAGCGGCGCAGGGTTTCTGTAAAAACCGATCCCCGAGGGGGGAGTGGGGGTATTCGGTGATTCAGGGGTGCCATGTGGAGGCTCCTGACATCGCCTCATCGGGAGGCGATCGCGATTTTGGCGAGAGCATCGGTACCGTAGGGATGAGAAAAATCCCCCCCAAGTTACTAAATCGCGTCTATTTGGAGGCAAAATGGGTATTGTCCGGTAGTCATTGAATATTGTGTTTACGTTCTAGACCACATTGCGCGCCGTGACTTGCACTTCTGGGAAAGGGGATGCCTCTGCGAGTAAGGGTGAAGGTTGGTTTTTCAGATACCGATCGAAGAAGGAACGCAGATACTCATTGATAATATTCACGGAGCGATCGCCCTCAATCGGACCGATATCCGTTAATCCGATATCGAACACCCCGGGCAAACCGAGTTTTTCGGGAGAATAAAGTGCCGTCAGGGGAAACAACACGGAGCGATCGCTAAAATCGCTGTGACTTGTTCCTTGGATGGACAGATTAACTGCCGGACCAAAAAGCAACTCAAACTGAGCGGGACGAAATAGACTATCCGCCCCGCCGAGGAACCGTCCGAGAAAGCTATCTTTAAACGTCCTTTCTGCATTTATTTGCATAAACGGAGCGGCGATCGCCTCGACCAAATCCGGCGAAATCAGCAACCCATCCATACTCGCCCCCGCCTGCAAGCGCGGTTCTTGCTGCAGTGTCGCCGTGGTGGTAATCCCGCCAAAGGAATGACCGAACATTCCGGCGCGACTCAAATCCAACTTGTCGGTCAGCACGCCAGTGGGATCGGCGGCATTCAACTCCGCGAGGCGATCGAGAACGAAGCTCACATCTTGGGTGGTTTCCTCCACGGTTTGCAGCAGCGCCCCTTCCAACTCTGTGGGATTTGTGGGCAGAAAATCCCGAGCAAACTGAGTAATTTCCCCATCGGGGAACACGCTTGCTCCCGCCACATAGGTATGGTCGATCGCCGCCACAATATACCCGTGACTGGCGAGATTTTGCAAAAAACTGGTATAAAATTCTGGCAATGCCCCCAACCCATGCGAAAATAGCACCACCGGATAGTTCGGTTGCGCGTCCGATACCGTTAACGGGACGGTGTTGGTATTGGTATTAATCAAATCGTAGAAATTCGGGGGCAAATTCTGTTGCGGTGCGATCGCTCCTTCCAGCAGGGGGTTTAAATAAGGATCCGGGGGAGCGAGGGTCGGTGCTGTGGGTACAGAGGTCTCCATTCCCGGATACCACACATCCACGCTCAACTCTCGCACGTCATCCGGATCCGCCGTAAAAATTTCCGGACGGGAGGTATCGGTGAAAAAATATGTGGTCATATCCACCGGAAACGGGCCGGTGGGGACTGGCAGATCGAAGGAGTCCAGGCTATCGCGTCCCTCATTGCGACCGAAGCGCAGAAAATGCTCTACCCCACTGTCCAACAAGCCGGCATCCACCGCCTGAGCCACATCGTCATAGATGTTGCGATAGAATGTAGGATTGAATACCTCGCTGGCGCTGCGTCCTTCCCGCGCCCCAAATATGATAAAATGTTCGATGCCAGTGAGTTCATCTCGACCCACCGCCGCCGCAATATCGGGATTTCGTTCCAGATAAAAATTCTGCCGATAAACCGGACTGGGACTGCGCCCTTCTGCGGCTCCAAATTCAATGAAGTGAGCAAATAACCCAGTGATTTCATCCCGCTCTACCGCCGCTTCCACATCGGGATTTTTGATGCGATACCAGTTTGGATTGAAAAACGGGGTGGGCGATCGCCCTTCAAATTGTCCGAACCGAACAAAGTGGTCGAATACCGTAAATTCCGGGGAAATCTCATCGGCGAGATCGGGATTTTCTGCCAAATAATAGTTAGAATCGAAAAAGGCACTCGGGTCGCGCCCTTCTGCGGCTCCCAAGGCCAGGAAGTGGTTCAATCCACTGGCCACAATCCCATTGGCAACCGCTGCGGCCACATCGGGATTTTTGAGTAAATAATACCCTTCATCAAATAAGTCGTTAGGGGTCAGCATGGCTCTGATTGACTCGCGAATGGGTGATAAGTGTTGACCAATTATAGCGGTTCTTTTCCAGATGAGCGATGGACTTGGTTTTTGAATTGGGGAAAAACGCGGCAATCACAGATTCGGGCTAGGAAAGAAGGAAAGAGGGAGTCGGAGGCAGAGCCTCCCACTGGGCGTTCCCAGGCAGAGCCAGGGAACGAGATATAAGTGAGATTATAATTGCGAGGCTTGTTCGTCGAGGCGAACCGTGGAACCCGACTCATCGGTGCGGTACACAAACACTTGCCCGCTGCTTTGCACCGTCACCTGCCAACCGGGAACCAACGCTTGAGTACAAAGTTCCCCGGGGGCGGCCAAACCGAGACAGCCATTCGGCCAAGTTTCCCGCTGCACCGAGACGATCGCCGCGTCCGAGGGAGAGACGCCAAACGCTTGCGAAATCGCCTGGGTCACGGCATTTTCCACTGGGTCTGGCAGATTGGGGGCACCCCCTTGTGCCGGATCCACGAGAAACTGCATGCGAATCGAGGGATTGCGGGTGGCGATCGCCTGGGGATTGGCCTCCAATTCTGCCTCGGTATAAGGTTCCACCCCCCAAGTAGTCACCAATAACCGTTGCGTCTGCGGGTCGATTTCAAACTCAGTCCATCCATAATTATGGCCGGCAAAATACGACCCCTGCAGCAACTGCGCGTCAATTTCCGACCCTTCTAACCCCACCGGGTCATATCCCAACGGCACGATCCGATTGTCAATCACCTGTCGCGCAAATGCATTCTTTTCCGCCACATCCGTCATCGCCCGATAGCGCTCTTTTTCCGATTCGGGCAGCAATTCATCCGGCGTAAAGGTCACGGTGGCGGTGCCAAAGGGTGCGGCAAACGGGCCAGATCCGATATCCAACTGAATTGCCACCGGACCGACCATCACATCAAACGCACCGGTGGGGATTTGCGGTTGTCCCACCCCTTCTTGATAGGTAACGTTGTTTACCACATTCCCGTGAAAATCCCCCGTCACAAACACCACATTATCGATATCGTTTTGCTCGATAAAGCGCAACAACTCCGTGCGTTCCGCTGCAAATCCTTCCCAGCGTTCTCCCGCCACCGGGATGCCGAAGTGCTGCATTGGCACGGTAGACATGATAAACTTCCAGGTGACGCCGCTATTTTCCGCCGCCAGCAAGTCATCTTTCAACTGCTGCAATTGTGCCGCACCGAGCATGGTGCGATCGGGTGCAAAGGCATCTTGCAAATACTGGTTGACTTCAGCTTCGCTCGCGGTTTCCGAAATCGACTCTAAGGGAGCATCGCGGAAAGACCGCACGTCCAAAATAAAGGTCGCCGCTTCGTTCCCGTGGAGGTTATACCGATACAATGCCTGCTCTCCCGCCGTGCGCGCATCCCCGGTTTCCCCATAAACCCGTTCCTGAAGCGGTTTGTAATCCAAAAACCCGCGCAACCCGGCATCAAAGGCGGCGGTATCGTTGGTAAACGCGCCTGCAGTGCCGAAAATGTCGTTTTTCTGTGGCGACTCGCCCGGGGCCGCCCCGCCGGCAAAGTTATTGGTAATCTCGTGGTCGTCCCAGGTGGCGTAGGTGGCGGTATCGGCCCGCAACTGCGCCCACCGATTAAACCCGAACCGCTGGGAATAGATTTCGTTATGCTTAGTGCGAAACTCTTCTAAAGTAGCCGCCTGTCGCACGCCGGGTAAATCCGAGGATTGGCTGTCCGCTTCTAGGGTATCGCCCATGAGCACGAAAAAGTCTAAATTCCGCTGCGCTACGTTGGAAATGGAGGGATAGGGGGACAGTTCCCCTTGCCAGTCGCCACTGACGCCGAAGCGCAAACGGGCCGAGGTGCCGGGTGGGGTGGAGGTGCGGAATTTGCCCTGGGCCACGGTGCCGCTGGCATCGGTGGCGCGATAGTAATATTGGGTTTGCGGGGTTAACGAGTCGATCGCCACCTGCAGGGGTACCGTCGGATCTGTGGCGATCGCGGTTTGTTGCCCCACAATCGTGCTGAAATTCGCATCAGTAGCATATTCAAACACCACCGGACCGGCTTGCGTGCTGCGCGTCCACAACATCGCCGAGTTTGGCGTCACATCGCCGGCAGCCACCCCATTGGGCAAGCTAGACCCATTCGGTTCGATAAATGGGGTAAACTCCCGCCCTTCTGCCGCCCCAAATTTCACATAGTGCTGAATGCCGCTAATTTCATCCCGCTCCACTGCTGCCGCTACGTCCGGATTTTGCGCTAAATAATAGGCTTCGTTATACAAGTCTGTCGGGTTGCGTCCTTCGGTTTCGCCAAACAAGGCGAAATGCTGAATACCCGTGATTTCGCCTTCCCTAGCCGCAGCCGCTACATCGGCGTTGGTGCCGAGATAGTAAGTGTTGTCGAAAAAGAAACTGGGGTTGCGTCCTTCCCGTTGGCCGAAGATGATATAATGTCCGAATGCCGTGCCGTTGCCCTCTGCCACTGTAGCAGCTACATCGGGATTTAAAGTGAGATAATAGTCCGGGTCGAAGAGGGCGGTGGGTTGCCGTTGCTCAAATTGGCCGAACTGAGTAAAATGCTCGAATGCCCGGGTTAACGTGCCGGCGGCTAAGGCACTGGCTACGTCGGGATTTTGTGCCAAATAAAAGGTTTCGTCGAAAAACTCGATCGCGCTCAACATGGTTGTGATAAATAATGAATGCTTTCCCTAGATTTGCCAAGGGCTAATTATATCATTGGCGCGTTTCAATGTTACGGCGTTTGCAGGGATTCTCGAGTGGTTTTTCCCACCCTAGGGCAATTTCTCCGGGGGTCTGCTCGATCGCTTTCGGGCTGGCAATCCCGGGCGATCGCCTATTTCGCGGCGGAGAAATTGTCAATTAAAATTTACAAAATTTAACTTAAAATCCGGTTAGGCGCAGGGTTTGTGGCGGCACGAGCCACTCTATACTCTTTCGTTTACAGTGTTAAACAAAGCCGCAGGGAGAATATCACCGATCCTGCCTGTTGCTCTTCTGTAACCTTAACGCAAGATGAAACCCATTTTATCCCGCCTGAAGCCTTATCTGCGCTGGTTTATCCTCGGCGCAACCCTGTTTTTTTTAGCGCAAACCCTGAAAGATAATGCCGCAGCGGTGGCCAATATTGAGATTACCCAGTCGAGTTGGATAGCCTTAGCGATCGCCTTGGGCATCACCATGCTTGCCCATCTGTGGTCCGGGTGGGTGTGGCTGTGGATCCTGGCTGAATTCAACCAACCGGTACCCTTGGGGTGGGGACTGCAAGTCTATTTAACCACCAATATTGCCAAGTATTTACCCGGCAACGTCTGGCATTTTTACGGACGCATCACGGCAGTGGCGGGTCGCGGTGTTTCTCTGCCTGTCGCTACACTAAGCGTCTTGCTCGAACCCTTGCTCATGGCAGCTTCGGCGTTTATTATTGCCTTACTCGGCAGTGGCAATCTGTTGCAAAATGCCCCCACCGGTGGGAGTGCCGGTACCGCCACGGCAATTTTCCAATTCCTGGGGTTAGGGGCGGTCCTCATCGGCATCCATCCGAAAATTTTAAACCCGATCGTTCAATTTCTCGGTCAGAAAAAACTAAAAAAAAGCCAGAAAGCGCCGGGATCCGACGCGCCAGCGGAAACCCCCAACCCGGAATCGACCCCCCCTGCGGCGCAACTGGCGCGCTATCCGGCGTTACCCTTTTTGGGAGAATTCGGCTTTTTGCTATTTCGCGGGGTGGGGTTTATGTTTGCGGTACAGGCGATGACGCCGGTACAGGTGACGCAGTTGCCGATGTTGTTGGGGGCGTTTAGTTTTGCCTGGTTGCTGGGATTGGTGGTGCCCGGTGCTCCTGGGGGAATTGGGGTATTTGAGGCAACGGCGATCGCCCTGCTGAAAGGCAATTTCTCCGCCGCCGTAATTTTAGGGGCGGTGGCGTTTTACCGTCTGATTAGCGTTTTGGCGGAAGCATCGGCGGCGGCGATCGCCTGGCTATGTGGCAAACTCAACCCCCCCACGGGATAACTACCCCCTTCCCTCGCCCCCGGGCGGCAGATCGGCATAGAATAGAAAAAAGGGATAAATTTCGCCTTTGATATCATGTCCGCCGGAATCGATGCCCAAAAATTAGCCTGCGTCGCGATTTCCATCGCCCGCTTTCACGAACCATCGCCCGGACATGATATGAGCAGTTAACCGCAACCACAGGAGGGAGCGATCGTGGCAGAATATCGCCAAGTTGAATATCGCATCGGCAAAGATGGGAAAGTAATCGAAACCGTGCTTAATGCCACGGGTGACAGTTGTATTGAAACTACGGCGGCGATGGAGGAGGCGATCGGGGAGGTAGAATCGCGAGAATTGCTGCCGGAATATTATCAGGAGTCAGAAAATATGGTCACGGAAACCACAGAGTGGGTCACAGAAGGGTAAATAGGGGTGTGGGATGATAGAGGATCCGAATCTGATTTTTTTCGGTTACGTGTTGTGGTTGGGCAGTTTGCTGCTGATTTTGGGCGCAGTGGGGTCTGAGGCGCTGAAGGGCAAGTCGATGCCGCACGATCGCTGGTTGCGCGATCGGATGATGCAGCTTGACATTCCCTCCTGGAAGGCACTGGCGGAAAAATCCGGCTTAAATCCCCTGCGCTTGCGTCAAATCCGCCGGGGGTCCCTGGCACAGGTGAAACTCTCGGAACTCGCCCAACTGGCGCGCGCCCTGGAGTGGACCGTGGCACAACTGGAGCAGAAATTGGGCATTTTGTCAACCTCGGTGGCGGTTTCTCCCACCCCGGAGGAAGGCGTTGCGGAACAATTGCGCCAACAATGTTTGCGACTGCGATCGCAATTGGAGGAGCAAAAGGCTGAGGTGGCGCGGGATGTTCGGGATGCAACCTTCGAGCAATTGCAAAGTTTGCTCGCCAATTATCCCACCGTGCGGCAATTGGTGGAGGCGAAGCCGGATTTACCGGCGAAAAATCTCACCGGGCTATTTGCCCCTTTGGATAATTTGCTCGAAAGTTGGGGGTGCGATCGCATTGGTGCGGTATGGGAAGCGGTGGAGTACGATCCGCAACTGCATCAAGCCGATGCGGAGGAAATTCAACCGGGCGATCGCGCCTACGTGCGGTTTGTGGGCTATCGCATCGGCGATCGCATTCTCTGCCCCGCTAAAGTGAGCCGCACTTTGCCCGCGAATGTCACCAGCGAGAGTTGAACGTGCGAGGGCAGGGGAACGGGAAACGCCCATCTACCATCCACCATCCACCATCCAGCAGATTTTCTATGACTACTCTTGCGATCGACTTCGGCACGAGCAATACCGTCGTCAGTATCCTCAACCCAGACCGCAATACCCCAGAAACCCTCCGATTTAGGGAAATTTCGCGCATCTTTAAAATGAAGAAACGCAACGGGGAAAGCCGAGAAATCCCCGTCATCCCTTCTCAAGTGTTTGTGAAACCGGGCAATCACCTTATTGTCGGACAGCAAGTGATATCCACGCGCTTGGGACTCGCTCAACCCGATCGCCTCTTTCAAGGCTTTAAGCGGGATTTAGCGGCAGACTTTCAACCGCCGCCCCGAGTGCTGGATGGATACAGCTACTCGGCCCCCACTATTTCGCAACAGTTTATCGGCGAAATTTGGCAGCGACTCGCCCGCGCTCACGTGCAACCCTCCCGGGTGGTGTTTGCAGTGCCGGTGGGCGCATTCGAGCGCTATCTCGACTGGTTTCGCGAGATGGGAGATAAACTCGGTGTGCCTGAAATCAATATCGTGGATGAGTCTACCGCCGCTGCTTTGGGCTATGCGGTGAACCAACCCGGAACGGTGGTGCTGGTGGTGGATTTTGGCGGCGGAACCCTGGATTTGAGCCTGGTTCGCACTGCTCTGGGGAGTGGGGAAAACAAGGTGTTGCAGGCGGAGGTACTGGCAAAGTCGGATGCTTATGTGGGGGGTATCGATATCGATATCTGGATTGTGGAAGAGTATTTGCAGCAGATTGGATTGTCGAAAGCGCAAGTGGGTTCGGTGGGATGGCAAAATTTGTTAGAAATTGCCGAACGATTGAAGATGAAATTGTCTCGCCAGCAGGAGGCGAAAGAAAGTTGGTTTGATGATGAGAATTTTATGTCTCACGAAGTGGTGTTGAGTCGGGAAGGGTTGGAGGAGATTTTGGAAAAGCGACTGTTGTTAGAACAGTTGCGCCAAGCGTTGGATGAGGTGGTGGCGATCGCCCTGGGAAAGGGCATCTCGAAATCGGATATCGAGCAAGTGTTGCTGGTGGGCGGAAGTTGTTTGATTCCGGCGGTGCAGAGTTTAATTCTGTCTTATTTTGGCCGATCGCGAGTGAAAATGGATAAGCCGTTCGAAGCGGTGGCACATGGCGCGCTGGCATTGCGCGATTATGTTAAGGTAGAGGATTATCTGCACCACAGTTATGCGATTCGTCTCTGGGATCCCGCACAAGCGCGGCATTTTTATTATCCTTTGTTTGAAAAGGGAATTAAATATCCTACGGCGCGGGCGGAACCCCTGATTTTAAAAGTGGCGATCGAGGGTCAGCGGGAAATTCGCCTGGATATCGGCGAAGTGGGGGAAATTTCTCAGGCAGAAGTGATGTATGATGAGTATGGTCGGATGACCAGTACCCAGGTGCAAACTCAAGAACAGTTTCGCGCTTTAAATCGCGATCGCTCCTCGGTGTGCGTGGCGCGCTTGAACCCTCCGGGACAATTGGGGGTCGATCGGATCGCGGTGCAGTTTGAAGTTAACGCACAGCGGGTATTGTTGGCCACCGTGCGCGATGTACTCACCGGGGAAACCTTGGTAGACGCCGGCGCGATCGCCAAGTTACAATAAGCTGAGCTTAAACTAACCCAATGGCAGCGATCGCTACACCCATTTCCCCACCACCACCCGCTTCGGTCCTGTCTTCTAAGCTTTCTTCTGACTCGATGCTAAATCCTTCCGTACCGGATCGGGCAATCAAGGTATGATAGGCATAGCGTTGGGTGAGTTGATTCACCCACTCTTGCGAATATTTGCCGCGATCGTAATTGGAAATTATCGCCGTAAATTGCCCATCCACCTGACGCTTAAATCCGATATCGTTACTCGCAGAACCGATATATTTTCGGCGCACAATCACTTCGGCGGTTTCCGGGCGCAGGTTTCCCTCAAACCCGTAAAGCCCTTGCGGCGTATCGTGGACTTCTACTGTGCTAAATCCCACATCCGCTAATGCTTTTCGCAACGACTCTACATCGCGAATCTGGGTTTTGATGCTCTTAAAATGTGACATCGCTTTACCCCTGTTGGCTATACCTTATTTTAATTGAGGATAGCATTTTTTTCCGGGATTGTTCTGCGGCAAAAGCTGGATGATGCCCCGAATCATAAGGTGTCTGCTCAAAATAGCCCGCTTGGTGCGGGCGAAGGTTTGATTTGAGTCTTACCCTTCAGGGTGCGGGGCTTTTTTTCTACATCCAACGCCCCACCACAACCCGCATCGTGCCATCTTCTAAGGTTTCTTCTGTTTCTACACTAAACCCTTGTTCTTGCACCGATGTCATTAAGGTTTTGTAGGCATATTTTTGCCCGATCGCATTCACCAATTCCTCGGCATTAATCCGCGCCCCCCACAAATCCGCTACCAGTTCGTAACGGTTTGCTTGGCGACGAAATCCGATATCGTAGCCATTGGGTTGTTTGATGACATAATCGGCTTTTGTGGTTTTCCCGCCATAGCCGCGCACTTTGCGATCGCGCTCTACGCAATAGCCTAATTCCTGCAAGCATTCTTGCAGAATTTCCCCTTGTTTGATTTGGACTTTTATCGTAGTAAAATGAGACATGGTAGTTTAATCCTTCTGAGTGAACCTGTTAACTGAATTCCCCATATCCTGGGATAAACGAGTAAAACAATGAATGACAAACGCCCCCGTTTATTGTCGATTTAACCACTGTTTTTTCAGTTCTTCGAGTAACTGAGTATCGTTGGAGGCGGTGCGGGCACCGGCTTGGGCGGCCCATTGTTTTAACTCTTCGATTTGAGAGCGGGCGATCGCGGCTAAGGGCACGGTTTCTTCCATCTCCCGCAAGATATCTTCCGTAGTAAAATCCCGGCGTTGTCCATTCACAACCGAGCTAAATGCCCGGTGCATGGCATCCACGATCGCCTGTTCGATTTCCGCCCCGCTAAATTCCCGGGAATGTTGCCCGAGCAAAGCGAAATCAAAATCGCGCAGGCGACTGGGGCGCAGGCGCTGCAGGTGGACTTTAAAAATCTCTTCGCGCTCCCTTTCTGTAGGCAAATTCAGAAAAAACGTCTCGTCAAATCGCCCTTTTCGCAACAATTCCGCTGGCAGAATTTTCACGTTATTAGCAGTAGCAACAATAAACACGGGAGCGGTTTTTTCCTGCATCCAAGTAATCAAACTGCCAAACACGCGGCGAGAGGTACCAGAATCCCCATCGGAACCGCCACTAATATTCCCGAAAGCTTTATCGATTTCGTCAATCCACAACACGCAAGGAGCCAAAGCTTGCGCCAGTTGAATCATCTGACGTACTCGACTTTCGCTTTCGCCGACGATGCCGCCAAATAAGCGCCCGGTATCTAAGCGCAATAAAGGCAAGCGCCATTCGTGGGCAATGGTTTTGGCGCATAGGGATTTTCCGGTGCCTTGAATGCCGACGAGCAAGATACCTTTCGGGTTGGGAATGCCGTAGCGTCGCGCTTCTTCGGTAAAGGCATCTTTTCGCATCTGCACCCACTGTTTGAGATTGTCCAAACCGCCGACATTTTTCAGGGATTCTCGGGTGGGCAAAAAGTCTAAAATCCCGGTTTGACGAATGGCTTGTTTTTTCTCTTCGAGTACGCTATCGATATCGGTTTCGTTGACTTGTTGTTTGGCGGCGAGGGCTTTGGCTAAGACGCGCTGAATTCGGGTGCGGCTCAATCCCTGACAAGCTTTGACTAATTGTTCTCGGGCTAATCCATTGATGTTGAGTTTTTCGGGTTTGACGAATTGAGAAATTAAGTAGTTGATTTCGTTAATGTCGGGTAAGGGAAAGTCGATGATGGTGATTTCTTCGCGCAATTCTGGGGGAATTTCGAGGGTATGAGCGGTGAGGATTAAGGTTTTGCGAGAGCGTTTTAATTCCCGGGTGAGATTCCGCAATTCTCGGATGATGGGCATGTTTTTTTCCGAGGCGGAATGTTTGAGGATGGGGTGCAAGTCGCGCAGTACGAAAATGGCATATTCTTGGGGGGGTGCTTTGGCGATCCGATCGAGGGCTGCCATGACGGATCCTTTGGCGGCGTTGTTGTCTTGCCATCCGCGCACGATATCCCAGAAAAATACTTTTCGTTGGGGGGTTGACAAATGAGCGACATTGTGCAGTACGACTTCCACCGGTTCTTCTTCCACGGCGACGAGGTAAAGCAGGGGGTAGCGGGCGCGAATCATCAAGTCTAGTTGGGCGATCGCGGCGGCGTGGGGTTGATGGGGGTGGGAGGGGGCGGGGCGATTGGGTTTGGCAGGGTGAGGGTGATTGAGCATTGCAAATCAAGGGCAGTTTTCCGGTGCGATCGAGGGGGCGCGAGTCCCACAATCTAGCATAGCAAGGGGGCGGTACCCGCGATCGCGATTATTCTGGGTTGAAGAGGGGGGAATTGGCGGTATCGGTGGCGGACCTCCAGGGCAATTCGACGATAAAGGAGGTTTTGCTGTCGCCGCTAGTGGCTTGGATGGTGCCGCCGAGGTGTTCGGTGAGTTTGCGAACGAGAGCCAATCCCAATCCGGTTCCGCCATGTTTCCAGGGGTCGGTGCTGGGGACGCGATAGAATTTATCGAAAATATGGGGGAGTTCTTCTGGGGGAATTTCCACGCCGGTGTTGCTGACTTGAAAGCGCAAGTGCTGCCGATCGCGCTGTACGGCGATCGCAATTTCTTCTCCGGGGGGCGTATATTTACAGGCATTCTCGATGGATTCTGACAGGATGCGCCCTAACATGCCGCTATCGCACAGCACTGGGGGTAGGGTGGATGGGATATCCAGGCGCAAGCGTTGTTGCTGTTTTTGTACCAAAGGTTCAAAAGGGGCAATTAAGGAGGGAATCCACTGTTGTAAGTTAATGGCGCTCAGTTCGATGGATTCTACGCCGGCATCGAGTCGCTGTAGGTTTAAGATGGTTTCGATTAATTTCATTTCCCGATCGCACTCGGTTTGTAAAATTTTGATGTAGCGATCGCCCCGTTGGAGCAGGGAGGCTGGGGCCTTTGCGGTTTCTGAGGCGGATTTATGCTGGGTATGAATAATTTCTAACATTTGCGCCGCCATTTTAATATTCGCCACTGGGGTTCGCAGTTCGTGGCTGACGGTACTGAGGAAATCATCTTTCAGACGGTTGAGCCGTTCGAGTTCCCTCACTTGCGCTTGGGCGGCTTGATAGAGGCGCGCCTGACGCACGGCGATCGCGCATTGATTCGCCACTTGCTGCACCAGTCGGCTTTCTGGTTCGCTGAAGGTGTCCCCGGCGGGTTTAAACAAGCACAAATCCCCGATCGCCCCGGATTCGTCAAAAATCGGCGTGGCTAAAATTGCGGCGCGATCGGGTGCACTACCAATTACCAGGGGACAAAACTGTACCGTCTGTGCCCTGAGCAATTGGGAATAAATCTCTGGCGTGTCGGCAATCTGCACCACGCGCCCCAAAAATGAGGGATAATTTTTACTATACTCGTAACATACCCGGGCGAGGCGCAAAGCACTGTCATAGAGTGCTGCATCGCAATAGTCCACATTTAGCCCGATCGCCAATTCTTCCACCGCTGTTTGTAAAATCTGGCTTTCGTCGAGGCTGTCGCGGACTTTTTCCATAATCCGTTTCAGGGTGGCTTCAAACTCTAGGGCTTGTTGCAATTGCCGGGTGCGCTCTTGCACTTGGGCGTCGCGATCGGCGGCGAGGGCTTGAAACCGTTCTTCGCTTTGTCGCAGTTGTTCTAAGGTTTGCTTGCGCTCGATCGCGTAGTAAATCGCCCGGGAGATGCCCGCACCATCTAACTGACCTTTGACCAGATAATCTTGCGCGCCGTTGCGAACTGCGGCGATCGCCAGTTGTTGGTCATTCGAACCCGTTAGCACCACGATCGGTACGGTGGGGGCGGCGGCTTGCACCCGCATCAGGGTCTCTAACCCTTGGGAGTCGGGTAGGGATAAATCTAACAATACCACATCAAATCCCACCTCACCCAAGCATTCTAAGGCTTGGCTGACTCGTTGCACCCAATCGATGTGAAAGCGATCGGCACTGACGAGGGATAAAATTTCTTGCAGCAATTCAGCATCCCCGAGATGGTCTTCCACCAGTAAAATGTGAGTCAATATCTCCCCCATGCCTCGTTCTAAAGAATCTGCGCGGTTTCTAGTTCTTTGACTTGATATCATACATTTTTTGATGCTGAGTTGCCATTTCGTGGGGTTGACAGCCCGGAAACCGGGCGATCGTCGGATCGAACTGGACAACCCACCTATTGCGATTTTAAAACAAGTTTTCCCGAGGGGCGATCGCCCGCTCACGATTTTTCCTCCACGGTGCGCGAGGCGTTCCCGAGGAAGGTGGGAGATAAGGGAAGGGTGACGGTAAAGGTGGAACCCACGCCGATTTCGCTGCTCACGGCGATCGCACCCCCATGCAATTCTACCGCTTTTTTCACAATCGCTAATCCCAATCCGGTGCCGTAGATCCCCCCGGCATTACTGGCGCGATAGAAGGTGGAAAATAACTTGTCTAGATCCGACTCGGGAATGCCGATGCCTTCGTCTTTTATCCGGAAAATGGCATTGCTCCCATCACAGTTTAGCTCGAGGCGCACCGTTCCGCCTTGGGGGGAATATTTGATGGCATTGGAGAGCAAGTTACTCAATATTTGTCGCAATAAATTGCGATCGACGCAGGCGGGACAACTGGAACAATCGCTGACAAATACAATGGTGCGATCGCTTTCCCCCCTGTGCGACGATTGCAAATCTTCCAGTTGAATGTGACATTCCTCGACTAAATCCCGGCAAAATTGCTTTAAATCCATCAAAACCGGAATCAATGGCTGTTCGGCAGATTCGGCTTTCCATATGGTTAACACATCATCGAGTAGCTGATTCATCCGCTGCGCCGCTGCTTTGATTTGCTGGTGCATTTCCCCTTTTTTGCACTCGTTCAGTCGCGAGCTAAATTTGTGTAGCAAGTCCGCTGAGGCGAAAATCGTGGTCAGGGGCGATCGCAATTCGTGGGAAATGGTGGAGACAAACCGCGATTTTAATTCCCGCATTTCTCGTTCTTGGTCTAATGCATAACGCATGGCCATTTCGACTCGTTTGCGCTCGATGGCATAGCGAATCGCTCGCCCGAGCAATACGCCATTGAGTTGTCCCTTGATTAAATAATCCTGCGCCCCCTGTCGCACCGTCCGCACGGCTATTTCTTCGTCATTGAGTCCGGTTAATACAATAATCGGCTGGCGATCGGCAACTTCTTGTACCCGCACCAGGGTATCGAGTCCTTGACTATCGGGAAGGGATAAATCTAACAAAATCGCTTCATAGTTATTTTCGCTCAAGTGAGTCAAGGCATCTGACAAGCGGATCGCGGCTTTCACCTCAAATTCACTGCCGGTTGCTTCTTCTAATAGCTCTTGCAGCAGTTCGGCGTCACCCAGGTTATCTTCTACTAACAGAACTTGAAGCACTTCAGGTTTCATAAAACACCTCTAATAAATTTGGTCGCCTTTCAGCCTCTTTTTTTCTCTGGCAAGTTGCCAGCTCTAAATTGCGGTATTCAATCCAAATCTGCCCTAGGCAATCAGTGGTGCATTCGGGAGGCCATACGGTGGAACGCCGATGGCAACCTCTCGGATACAGAATTGCCCATCCGTTTCATATCGTACTCTAAATTATCCCTTTTTCAACTGCTCCTTAAAATATTCTGACATCCCTGGGCGATCGCCCGCCGTTGCAGGTTTTTTTTAGAACTTTTCTTTTTCCTTGGTTCCCCAGAACTCCCCAAGCTTATCCAGCGGGATGTTCCAGGGTTTCTCTCATCCGGATATCCATCGTCGGCATCCTTAAAAACTGGGCGGAAGTTTACGGAAAAATTCAACTCCTAGCTCACCGAATAGCCTGTATCCCGAGATCCAGCAAAATGGTTGTAAATTCGGCGCTAACGGAAGGGTCGGCACCCAGGCAAGGAGAGTAAACATTTGGGAATTAATTCTGGTAATTTGTCAAGCCATTTTGCCAGTTTTAATGGAAGCATGGAAATTATAAAAGTTGGGTTTATCCGGACTTGATATAGCATCAGTTACTCGATGACAGAACATACCAGGATTTGGCGCTGGGAACCCGGTTAAAATCGCGTTAAAGAAGCAATAATTGTCGGTTCAAGCGCCGGAATTGCCGGTGAGAGAATCGGGCAGGGTAAAATAAAAGGTAGAACCAATTTCGGGTTGGGATTCTACCCAAATGCGACCGCCGTGGCGTTCCACAATTCGCTTGCAAATCGCCAATCCGATGCCGGTGCCGGAATATTCTTCCCGGGTATGGAGGCGCTGGAAAATCAAAAAAATGCGATCGGAAAATTTGGGGTCGAGACCAATGCCATTATCCCGCACGGAAAAGAGCCATTCGTTGTCGCCATAGGTGACATCCAGATGAACCCGAGGCGATCGCGCTTCACAGTATTTGATCCCATTCCCAATTAAATTTTGCAACAACTGTAGCAATTGAGTGTTGTCTCCATTCACCACCGGCAGATCGGCGCAAGTCACCACCGCCGCGCGCTCCTCAATCGCCATTTGCAAATTCCGGGTCACTGTGGTAAAAATCTCTTGCATATCTACTGGTACAAAAGGCTTGCCTCGAGTGCCCACCCGGGAATACTGCAACAGGTCATCGATAAGCTGCTGCATTCGGTTTGCCCCATCGATGGCATAGGCAATAAATTTGTCAGCTTTTTCATCCAGTTGACCGCGATAGCGTCGGGACAAAAGCTCGGTGTAACTGGCAACCATCCGCAAGGGTTCTTGCAAGTCGTGAGAGGCGATATAGGCAAATTGTTCTAGTTCGCGATTGGATCGCGCCAACTCCGCTGCATGGTGGGCGAGTTCTTGTTCCATGCGCTTGCGATCGCTGATATCGGTATGAATCCCCACTAATCCAATGCACTCTCCGCGATCGTTGCTAATTGCATAAGCGCGCAGTAAAATATCCAGGGTTTCTCCCTCACGAGTGAGCATCTGCACTTCCCCGGTCCAGGCGTCTCCCCGGGAAATGGCCTCGAAAACTTCCGTCCCTAGGGTCGGATCGGCATAGAGGGCACAAGGGCCGCCCAGGGCGATGCAGTCGGCGACGGTATAGCCAAACAGCTTGACAAATGCCGGATTGTGATATAATGGGGTTTGGTGCGGGTCGGCAATTGCGATCGCGTCCCGGGCGGCTTCCACGGTTTGGCTGAGGCGCAGCAGTTGTTCCTCGGCGGCTTTGCGATCGCTGATATCGATCCAAGAGCCGACCAATTCCAAAGGATCTCCCGCCTCATCGCACACCAGTTGCACTGCATCGTAAATCCAGCGATAGTCACCATTTCCAGTGCGGAAGCGGTATTCGCACACCAGAGACTTGGCGTGGGATAGCTGCGCCCCGCGCGCCAACACCTGGGGCAGGTCTTCCGGATGAACGCGATCGCTCCAAAAGTGAGGAGCATCGAGAAACTCCTGCGGGTCGTAGCCCACCATTGCGCTCACATTATGGCTGATAAAGGTAATGGCGCGGTAAGCGAAGCTCTGGCGAAGGAAATCGCCATAGGGCTTGCAACTGTAAATCGCCGCCGGACTGACCGCAATCAAATGTTGCAGCCGTGCCCGCGCCATTTTCAAGGAGTCTTCCATCTGCTTGCGAACCGTAATGTCCCGGCTGATACAAAGAATCGACTCCACCGATAGGCGGCGCGAGTGTGCCTCACTATTGTCGCCAAATTCCGGAACCAGGTAAACGTGATAGTACCGGATGCCCTTGGCGGTGGGAAATGCCAAGTCCATCGCCGCGTCGCGACCGGTTTCAAATACGGTTTGCATCATGGTATTCCACGCCGATGCCACTTCTGCCGAGATTCCTAACTCTTGATGGGTTTTGCCGATACAATCGGCGATGCTCGAGTTCGTTACGGTTGCGATCGCCGGATTGACGTAAAGATAGCGCAGGTTTCGGTCAAAGCGAGCCACAATATCGGGAATATTTTCCGCCAGGGTTCTAAATTTGCGTTCGCTGCGGCGCAGTTCTTCCATCGTCTGAGTGAGTTCGGTGATATCCATATAGGCGATCGCCACCCCATAGCCGTCCAGGGGAATGGGCGCTGCAGTGACGCGAATCCAGGTGATGTCCCCATTGGGTTTCACCACCCCGGCTTCTTGATTTTCCACCAGTCGTCCTTCCCTGAGCGCTCTGACCCCGGCAAATTCAGCCGTCGGCATCGGCGACCCATCCCGACGCAAAATTTGCCAGTCTCGGCTATCCTGTTGTCGCCCATTATGCTGGCGTTTGGAAATCCCGAGAATCCGCTCGGAAGCCTTATTAACTTCAATTAAATTGCCCCGGTTATCGCTGACGGAAATGCCCACGGGCAACACTTGAAATAATACCCGATATTTTTCCCGACTTTCGCGAATTGCGGCTTCGGCTAAGACGCGATCGGTAATATCGATCGCCGCCCCGAGAATTTGTTGCGGTTGTCCTTGTGCGGTGCGGGCGAAGACGGTTTCCTGACATTGCAAATAGCGCCATTCTCCCCTGGCATCTCTGATGCGGATCTCGCACTGAAACATTTCGCCGTTGCTGGCGCGCTCGAATTGTTCCAAGTGCTGCGATCGCCTCTCTAAATCCTCCGGATGCAGCAGCATAGGCATCGCGTCACCTCCCATTGCCTGGATTTGCTCCGGGGTGTACCCGAGAACCTCGGCAATCTCGCGGTTGGCATACAGGTTGCGCTGTTGGAGAATATCGTACAAATAAATAATCACCGGGGCGGTGTCGGCAACTTTTTGAATAAAGTGCTGACTGTCTTGCAAAGAGGCGATCAGTTGGATTTTTTCCGCTTGTGCTTGTTTCAGTTCCGTGATATCCTGGGAAATGCCGGCAATCCGATAAATGACCCCGGAAGCATCGCGCACCGGAAATGCCCGGGAGCGAATCCAGCGGATTTCACCGTCCGGTCGTTGGATGCGATATTCTTCATCGTAGTTTCCCCCGGGCAAATCGGCGAAGCTGACAATCGCTCGGTGGCGATCGGGGGGATAAATCCACTGGAGAAAGGATTCTGGGCGTTCGTACAAACTGGCACAAGCACGACCGCAGATCCTCTCTAGGGCGGGACTGACGTACAGGAGTTCGCGGCGATCGGCACTTATCATCCAAAACACATCGGTGAGATTTTCGGCAAGCTGGCGAAACCGTTCTTCGCTGTCTTGCAATGCCTGTTGCGATCGCACGCGATCGCCAATTTCGCGCGAAGCACATTGAATCTCGATAAATTCTCCGGTCTGGCTATCCCACACGCCGCGCATCGTGCTTTCCAACCACGCATAATGCCCGTCCCGGTGCCGGAATCGGTAGATCGCGGAGTCGGTCACCGCCCGTTCTAAAATCCGGGCGTGGCATTGTTGGATGGTGTCGATATCCTCTGGATGGAGAAACTCGTAAGTGTTATGACCCAGTAATTCCTCGGCATCGTACCCCAGCAGGGTGGTACAGGCAGGGGAAACGTAGCGATAAATTCCCTCCCGATTGTGGGTGGAAATCAGATCGGTGGAATTTTCCGCCAGCAGGCGATAGCGTTTTTCGCTCTCGCGCAGTTGTTCTTCGGTCCTGATGCGTTCCGCGATTTCTGCCTGTAACTTTTGATTGGTTTCGATCAGTTTGCTGGTCCGGATGCGAACTAAGTGCTGCAAGTGCAGCCGATATCGTTCTAATTCCGCCTCGACTTCTTTGCGATCGCTAATATCCGTTGCAGTGCCGAGAATTTGTTGCGGCACCCCTTCGGCGGTGCGGGTAAACACAATATCTCGACCCACAAACCAGCGCCATCGATCGCTCGCATCGCGCAGTCGGTATTCGGTTTCTACGATGTCTCCCTCCGGTGCGGCAATTAATCGCTCGATATTATGCCTCAAGCTGTCGCGATCGTGGGGATGAATCAACCCGAAGGGAAACATCGACTCAATTTGTTGCACCGCTTTAGGCGAGTATCCTAACAGCTCGCTCACTTGTTGGTTGCAGTAAATCGTTTGTTTGGCTCTACAATCATAAAGATACAAAATCGTCGGCGTGGCATCGGCAATTTTTTGGATGGAACGCTGGTTTTCCCACAGGGCATTTTCTACCAATCGTTGCTCGGTGATATCCTGGGCCACCACCACCGCCCCGACGATTTCCGAGGCGCGATCGCGCAGGGGGACGGCGGTGGTTAAAATGGTTTTGCGCTTGCCATCAAAGCTTTGGATATTCATAATATCGTTGCGGCAAGTTTTTCCGGTGGTTAATACGCGCTTTACCGGCCATTCGTCCGGTTCGATTCGCTTGCCACTGTCGGGCCACCAGGCGCAATATTGGTCATAGCGATCGCTGGTGACATATTTCACGCCCCCCCAAATTTTTTCTCCCGCCAAATTTCCGCGCAAGATGCGAGCGCTTTTGTCCAGAATCCACACCCCCACCGGCAGGGTTTGCAACACATTTTGCAGCAGTTGTTCGCTGTCTTGCAAGGCGGATTGGCTGGCGATGCGATCGCTGATATCCTGAATCGTTCCCAACCGATAAATCGGTTTGCCCTCGGCGTCTCCCATCACCGTAGCGTTCAGATTGGCCCAGATTATCTCGCCATTTTTTTTAATATACCGTTTGTCCAGTCCCTTCCTGGCATTTTCGCCCCTGATGACTTGTTTTACCCAGCGCATATTTTCCTCGATATCTTCTTCCGGGGTAATGTCCATCCAAGTGCGTTGGGTTAATTCCCTCTGGGAATATCCCAGCATGTTGCACAAGGTAGGGTTGACTTCGATGAATTGATGGGTTTCTAAATGGATCAGCGCCATGCCCATCGGTGCGGTTTCAAAAATGCGGCAGTATCTCGGGTCGCGATCCCAGGGTGGGGCGGTTGCCACGGGGCGATCGCCATTTTCTCGGGCGATCAATATCACCCTTCGCCCCGCCGACTCCGTGGGCGGCGGCGTCTGCGCCACAGAAATCGCCGTGGCGCAGACGCGCACCTCGGCCCGACCGGGAAATTCTAACCGACCTTCCCAAGTCATCATTGTGGCTCCTTCCTGGGTCGCGCCCTGCAAGGTTTCCTGCAAAGAAGGGCGATCGTCCGGCCACACCCACTGCAACATAGAGCTGCCCGTCAACCCTGGCGGGGGGTCTCCCAGACGCTGTGCCTCCCAGCGATCGACCTGCAACACCACCCCGTCACTATCCAGGATTACGTAAAAACACGGGTTTCCGTCGTATAAAGTGCGGTATCGGTTTAATTCGCTTTCTTTTTGCCGTAATGTAGCCTCAAGAGCGCGACATCGTTCCTCTAATAATGCAAGGCGCTGCTGTGATGGAAATGTATCTGCAATCTCCCCACAATTGGCACCCCTTGATTCGGAATTCGGATTTATCATCAGATTTTCTCGTCCTTGGGATAACTGTGAATAAAGAAAGGTTAAGGGTAAAGGGTGAATGAATTACGAGTTTGTCGTTTTTTCTTATTGTACACCTGGATCGAGCTTATTTTAGCGTTAGTTATTTCTCTCTATTTACCGGGGAAGAGATTTGGTAAAATAATTCCGGCTTTCATTGCAGTTTGTGAATTAAATCCCACAACCCATGACACATAATGACTTGAAACTCATCAACCCGCAAGTTAGAAAACATGCAGTAAAATTGTAAAGACAAGCTGGTGTGACGGTCGCGATCGCGCACCAATGAACCGGAGGAGGGGCGGGGGGTCTCTGGGGGGATGGATCCGCGACGCCCGTGGCCCCCACCGCCCCAGATGCATCGGTTTGCGGAAAAGGTGGGTGCCCTCCCGCCCTCCATCCCTGTAGATGGAACATGCAGTGCTTCAGAAGGGTAAATTGTTGTGTAAACTAAACAATATGTCGATTATCTTTACGGATCAACTCAGCAAAATCTATCCAGTCCCGATCAAAGAACCGGGACTCACCGGCACCCTGCGCCATTTTTTTCGCCGGAACTATCGCCAAGTGGAAGCGGTTAAATCTGTCAGCTTTGCGATCGAATCCGGGGAAGTGGTGGGTTTTTTAGGCCCGAATGGGGCGGGGAAAACCACCACCTTAAAAATGCTCACCGGCTTGATTCACCCCTCGCGCGGCGTAGTGGAAGTGGCGGGTCACGTCCCCTATCGCCGACAAGAACCATTCTTGCAAAAAATCACTTTAGTGATGGGACAAAAGCAACAGCTCATCTGGGATTTACCGGCGATTGATTCGTTAAGAATTAATGGGGCGGTTTATGGAATTCCAGATAAAGAATGTCGCCGCCGCATCGGCGAATTGAGCGAAATGCTTTCCCTGCAACCCCAACTCAAACAACCGGTGCGAAAACTGTCTTTGGGACAGCGAATGAAAGCAGAATTAATGGCAGCATTGTTGCACAATCCGCAGGTTTTGTTTCTCGACGAACCCACTTTGGGTTTGGATGTCAACGCCCAGGCGGGAGTACGAGAATTTTTGCGGGAGTACAATCAGCACACTGGGGCGACGATTTTGCTCACCAGTCATTACATGGCGGATATTACCGCCCTGTGCGATCGCGTGATTTTGATTTATGCCGGCGAGTTGATTTATGATGGTCGTTTAGCCGGCTTGCTCGATCGCTTTGCCCCCTATCGCGAGGTGCAACTGGAACTGACTCACCCAGTCGCCGATGAAGCCAAACTACGCCAGCAGGTTTCTACCTATGGTGAAGTAGAATCCATCGAGGGTCAGTCCCTGCGCTTGCTGGTACGGCGCGACTCCCTCACCGCCACGGTCAGTCAGATTTTAGCACAGTTAGATATTCTAGATTTGACCGTCACCGATCCGCCCATCGAAGAAGTCATCGGTCGCGTATTTCAAGCCGGTGCGATCGGGTAATGTCCTCGTCGTCGGGTGGGCATTGCCCATCGAATACAAACGATTCGCACATCAATTAAAATCCTATCATGCCTCGATTTTTGAAAATTGCCAAAACCCTGCTTTCGGTTTATTACGCCTACCTGGTGGAATATCGTGCCGAACTTTTATTTTGGTTGCTCTCTGGTTCATTGCCATTTATTCTCATGGGCATCTGGATCGAAGCCTCCCAGGCGGGTCAGTTTGCCTTAGAACCGGTGCAATTTGCGCGCTATTTTTTTGCCGCATTTCTGGTGCGACAATTTACGGTGGTATGGGTGATTTGGGAGTTTGAAAAAGAAGTGGTGCAAGGAAAGCTTTCTCCTAAATTACTGCAACCCATCGATCCGGTATGGCATCATTTTGCTACCCATGTCGCCGAACGATTTGCCCGGTTGCCCTTTGTTATCGGGCTGATTTTATTGTTTTTTGCCCTGTACCCCGAGGCATTTTGGGTGCCGAGTCTGGGGCAAGTTTTACTGTGTTGTGTGGTGGTGGCGATCGCGTTTGTGTTGCGGTTTGTGATTCAATACACCTTTGCCTTGTTTTCGTTTTGGATAGAACGCGCTGTGGCGATCGAACAGTTTTGGATGTTATTTTACTTGTTTCTTTCCGGAATGGTTGCTCCCCTGGAAGTCTTCCCCGAACCGGTGCGCCAAGTGGTGCAATGGACCCCCTTTCCCTATCTGATTCATTTTCCAGCGGCGTTGTTAGTTGGATTGCCCGTTGATGCGGTCCGCAGTGTGGCAGTGATGCTGGGTTGGACGGGAATATTTTTAGTCATTAATCGTTGGTTGTGGCGTCGCGGTTTGCGACAGTATTCCGGGATGGGCGCGTAGGAAAATCCGGGGGATATTCCTTCTCGCCCGGTGCTTTCAGGGTTCTTTCCACCGGATTTACTTCCCCCCGGCAAAACCAATTCCACGAACATCGAAATCGGGGATTAAACTTGCAATTTCATCGGCAAAATTACGGTAAAAGTAGACCCCACATTGACTTCCGATTCTACCTGAATTCTGCCTTGCAAAAGTTTGACTAATCGCGAGACAATGGCAAGTCCCAATCCGGTTGTGTTCCGATTGAACCAGCATCGAGGCGATCGCATCGAGATTGTCCCGAATTTTTTTGGGTTTCAGCCAAATGATAGATTTTAATGATTTGATTTTGGCGATTGATTTTGATAAAATTTGGGAAATTTTGATAAAGTTGGGGAGCGTGAGGCGGCTGCAGTGTCGGGGCGGATTTCCTGTAGGAAAACCCCGGGTGGTCTTCGTTGTCCCTTTCCCTAAGAAACGCTCAATTGGAGGCGAACCGATTCTGGAAATGAAACGATACCTACAGACCTTAATCTTGTTTTGGAGTGCGGCGATCGCGGCGGAACTGGAATACCGCGTCAACTTCTTGTTAGCGGCACTTAGCAGTTTGGGCAATCTAGCCGGCAGTTGGTTTGCCTTGTTTTTATTCTACCGCCAAAATTATAACTTTGCCGGCTGGCAATGGGAAGAAGCCTTAATCGTTCTCGGCATTTTTACCCTGCTGCAAGGTATTTCCGCCACCTTCCTGGTTCCCAACCTCAACCGCATCGTGCGTCACGTGGAAGAAGGCACCCTAGACTTCGTACTCTTGAAACCGATTAGTTCGCAATTTTGGCTCTCGGCGCGCACCGTTTCCCCTTGGGGATTGCCAGATTTTCTGTTGGGTTTGGCGGTAATTGGTTATGCCGGCACCCGACTGAACTTGCATGCACGGGATTATCTGGTGAGTGCGATTCCCCTGCTGTGCGGCATCATCAGCCTCTACAGTCTGTGGTTTATCCTGGGGGCAACCAGTATTTGGTTTGTCAAGATATATAACGTAACCGAAGTGCTGCGCGGCTTGCTCGAAGCCGGTCGATTTCCGATGGTGGCTTATCCAGCGGCTTATCGCTTCTTCTTCACCTTTATCGTTCCCGTGGCATTTTTGACCACCATCCCCGCCCAGGCGATGTTGGGGCGCATCGAATGGGTGTGGATGCTGGCGGCGTTTTTGCTGGCGATCGCCTTGCTTTGCGCTTCGATGGCATTCTGGCGCTTCGCCCTGCGCTTCTACACCAGCGCTTCGAGCTAGCATTGTGCCGCGCCTCACCCGCGCCTAACTCGGCGGCGATCGGGGAAAAACTGGAGCGCCGCCGCGAATCTCTATCTAAAGACTGACGCGATCGGGGCACTCTTGCGATATACACTAAGATAACAACCGGACTTTCGCACCTAAATTACGGGTAGGGTGGCAAACTCGAACGCTACCCTACAGGTCACTTTCAATGGGACGATTTGCGGAAGTCCCAACCAAATCAAACCAACTGGGGTAGAGTATGGAAACGAAAAAACTGGGAAATACCGATGTCACTTTGAGTGCGATTGGATTGGGCGGGATGCCGATGTCATTGAGCAGCCGCCCCCCGGAGTCGCAAGCGATCGCGGTGATTCATCGCGCACTCGACCTCGGCGTGAGACACATCGATACCGCAGATTCCTACTGCAAAGATGAATCGGACAAGCACCATAACGAACGCTTAATCGCCAAAGCACTGCAGCAGTATTCCGGCGATACCAGCCAGGTCATTGTTGCCACAAAAGGCGGTCTGATGCGACCGAATGGCAACTGGGTTCGCAACGGCAACCCAGACCATTTGCGCCAAACCATTCAAGAGAGTTTCCAGGCCCTCGGCGGCGAAAAATCCATCGACCTGTGGCAATACCACGCAGCAGATCCGAATTACGCGATCGAAGACTCCCTCGCCCCGGCAAAAGAAGCCCTAGAAGCGGGCAAAATTCGCTACATTGGTCTGTCTAATTTTTCCGTCGAACAAATTCAAACCGCCCGCAAATTTGTCGAAATCGTCTCGGTGCAAAATCAGTACAATCCCTGGCATCGACTACCCGAATCTAACGGCGTTCTCGAATACTGCGAAAAAGAAGGACTCACCTTTTTTCCCTGGAGTCCCCTCGGCGGTTCCAGTCGCGTCAGCAAACTGTCCGATATTCGCATCCTCCAACAACTTTCCCAGGAAAAAGGTTTCTCCGTTTATTGTATCGTCTTGGCTTGGTTGCGCGCCAAATCTCCCTGTATCCTTCCCATCCCCGGCGCAAGCAAAATTTCCAGCATCGAAGACTCGGTGCGGGCCGTAGAATTGCAACTTTCCCCGGACGATGTGCGACGCATTGAAGAGGGTATTTAATCCGCAATACCGGGCAAAAGATAACCCAAGGGGGAATCACCCTAGGGGAAATTAATCTCATGTCCGATCGCTGGTTAATTAAAGCGGGCGATTTCAATCGCCCATTTGCGATCGGCTTTTTCTCACCGCTTTAAGCTGTGGGAATTTCTTCGATATAGGCTTGCGCTTGTAGCTTGATTTGCCCTTTTTTAACCTCCAGGTTTTCCAGTTGCAGGGAAATGCCAGATAACTCGAAGGTGCGGAGGTTGAGAATGTCATCGGATTTCTCCACCAATGCGGCGGTGAGTTCTGGGGAAAGTTCCCGTTTGTCCCCATAAGAAATATCCGTCAGGGTTGCGCCGTGATTATTCGATCGCACCTGGGGCACTGCGGTAAAGGCGACGGGCTTGCTTTCTCCGGTTTCGCGCACCCAGACATTACAACTCAGGTGTATTTTACCCTTTCCCGGTAACGTAAAATCTACCTTTTGAATGTCCAGGGTTTTCGGTTCTCCATCAATTGTTACCCGCAACTTTTGCAGTTTTTGGTGGATGTAATCCGAGGCAAAAGCACGGGTGATATCCCGTTCGGTGAGGATAACGCGAAGCTGTGCCGCTGTGGGTTCTTCCAGTTCGATGTTCCCGATCGCAGCGCGCATGGCGTTAATGGAAATCGCCTCGGTTTCTACTTCCATTTTCTCCATCCGCAGGTCTTGTTTCATCACCAAGCCTTCACCTAATATTTCTACTGTTTCCACTTGACCGGAAACAATCTTGCCCGGATCGCACTGCACTTCTACGTTCAAGTCTTCTACTTCAGTCAAACTGCTGGCCAGTCCCATTTCTGCCGCTTTGCTGACTGCTTTTTCGTGCATTTTGTTGTTCGTATTTTTCATGGTTTAAATTTGAGGATTGTTTACCGCTGAGTGTGGTAGGTTTACCCACCCTCTATTCCTGAAAAAACCCCCCGTTTCGAGTGGAAACCGAGGGGATGGAGTTGCCTAACTCAGCAGAATGAATTGCTGTATTTGATTTCCTTAGTCGGTTACGGAATAAACTTCGCGCGCGTACATCATCGGTCGGCGATCGAATTCTGCTTCTAGCTCTCTTCGCAGCTCAAAATCCCACAGGTCAACATCGAATTCTCGTTCGATATCTGCCATCACGAAGGGACGAAGCACGCCGGTCACTACCACATCATCGCCGGCATTAATCATCTTTCCGGTGTCAGAATTGAGGACGAGCAGTTCGTCGCCTTGAAAGAATTCTTCATCCTCGAGTCGAAAGGCATTAATGCTAAAATATTCGTCGATTTCCCCGCGCACTGCAATCGTTTTGCCGTAGAATAATTGCGGATTCTCTCGGATGTCGTCCGGTTCCGGCGCTAACGCAACGGATTGGGCAATCACTACCGGTTTGTTCTCGAATTCTACATACAAGTCGGGATCCCAAAAGTCCCAGCCAAATTCTCTCTCGAGTTCGGCGGCGCGAAACAAGCGCACTTGACCGGTGACTTGAATGGGTATTTCTTCATCGTCGGCAAAGTTCATCGGTTCTCCCGCTGCATTCAGCACCAGCACTTTGTCACCGCCGATCAACTCATCGGTTTCTTGGATAACGAACGAATTGCGATCGATAATGTCTTCTACATTTCCCCGCAGGGTGACGCTTTCACCGACGTATTGTGTCGGGGAGTCGGATACTTCTTCGATTTCGGCGTTTTGCTTCAGCATCGGATTGGCTTGGGCTACATTGGTTTTCCCATAACCGGGCACAAATAAAGCAGATGCTACGGCTAAGGCGATCGCACCGGTACCGAAACCAACGCCACGGTTTACCAATTTTTTCTCTGTGAATACGTTTAGCATTAGAGATTTTCCTCCTAACTCATATCATTTTCCGGACTGCTGCACTAGCAGTCGCTCTATATTTAAGCGTGTTTCTTGCTTTTTTATTTTGTTTAAATCATCGAGCTTGCGTTATATTTCTAGGATAACCCCACCGGAGAATATTCGCCTCTATCTAGGGAGTAGTTCTCGGGGTGAGGACGGGAAATCAGTTGCACCGGATTCATTCCCCAAAGCGCGATCGGCTCGAGCAAATCGGCTTCAGCAATGAGTGCAATCCCTTACCGGGCAACTGGAAACCCGGGATTTTATCCGCCATCCCCCAGTTTCGATTGGCTCTCAAAGTTGCCCTAGGATAACTGGCAAGGGGATTTAATTATTCCGCAGCCGGATAGATGCCTTCTGCCACTAATACGGGTTGATTCTCGTATTCCGCTTCTAGCTGCCGCTGCATGTCTAAATCCCAATCTAAACTGTATTCTCGCTCCAGATCGGCGATAATGAATGGACGCACTTCTCCGGTGACTACTACTTTGTCCCCATCTTGGACGATTTCTCCGGTTTTTGCATTTAAAACTAGCAAGTCTTCGCCGCCAAATTCGTCATTTTCCAGGGTAAAGGTATTCACGCCCATCTCTTCCGAAACTTCCCCTTCGATGGAGAGGTCTTCACCGTAGTAAACGCGGGGATTTTCGGTGATTTCCTCTGGTTTTGGGGATAAGACAATGGAAGTGGCCACAATCGCGGGTTGCCCTTCATATTCCACGTAATAATCCGCATCTAAATCCCAATCAAATTCTCGCTCGATCTCCGCGACTTGAAATTCTCTAACTTCACCCGTAACTTGCACGTCGATATCTTCCTGGGGAAGTGAAATCACATCTCCGGTGGCATTCAACACCAGAATATTTTCGCCGCCGAAAAAGCGTTCGTCATCGATTAAAAACGAGTTTGGATATTCGTTGGTTTCTTCGATTTCGCCGCGCATGGTGATAGTTTCCCCGAGATATTCGCTCGTGGATTCGGAAACTTCTTCTGCTGGGATGGTTTGTTTCATCCGAGGCGTGGCGGCTTCCACTTCGCTTTTGCTGTAACCGGGCATCAGTGACGCGGCGCAAAGCGCTAAGGCGATCGCCCCAGTGCGGATGCCGAAGTCGGTTAAATGGGTGTTGCTTTTAAATTGGTTATTCATGTTAAATTTTCTTCCTTACTCTACATTCCGATCGCTTTTTTATTCTTCTCTACAACAGAATAGCGAGCGATAACTGTTCATCTCCCTTTATCTTAGCCCAAATGAAAGGGCGATCGCCTCTGCCTTTAGATGAGCGATCGCCTCTTACTGGAGTAATATTTAACTGCATCTCTTCAAAGGGGCACTTGCCAAGGGAAAAAATCCTAGGCCGAATATTCGTGGAGAAGTAACCCCCATTGAAGAGAGATTGTGCCAATTTTTCCCAAATTTAACGCTTAATCTGGTGGGTCAGCCGTTTTTTGTCGCTTCCGCCTCCAAATTGCCTTTCCAGGTCATCGGTAAGGGTGCAAATGAGTTTGCTCCCCCACTGACCCTTTCAATTAATGACCGAGGACTAATGACAAATGACCAAGGACTAATGACCAACGACCAATGACCAATCAATTATTTAGCGCTGGGATAGACTCCTTCGGCAACAAAGACCGGGCGATCGCTAAATTCAGCTTCTAGCTGTTCTTGCACGTCTAAATCCCAAGTTAATTCGTATTCTCGTTCCAAGTCAGCCAACACGAATGTACGCAATTCACCGGTGAGGACAACCTCTTCGCCTGCTTGCAGGGGTTGTCCCGCACCCACATTGACGATCGCCAGATTTTCTTCCTCGAGGGTAAATACATTCGGACCGACAATTTCTGCGATTTCACCCTCCACCGCCAGGGGTTGGTCGTAAAACTGGGCGGGATTTTCGACTATCTCTTCCGGTTCTGGGGCTAATACGATAGACTGGGCGATAATGGTGGGTTTGCCTTCCCAGTCGGAGTACATCCCTGCATCCCAATCAATGCCCAATTCATTTTCCATATCACCGCGTGCTAAGTTGCGAACCTCGCCGGTAACTTGCACTTCAATCTCGTCATCTTCGGGAAGCACAAAGGGGTATTCCGTGGCATTGATGACGAGAATTTCTTCACCGCCAAACAAGGTGTCGTCGTCCATTAAAAAGGAAGTGGGATAATCTCCCGTGTCTTCCACATCTCCTCGGATGCTCACGGTTTGACCGATGAGTTGCTCAGCAGATTGGGCGACTTCTTCTTGCGTCACGTTGGATTCTTCGGCATTTTCGTAAGTTTCTGGCTCTTGCTGGTTACAAGCGGGCAACAGCATTGCCATCAATGCTAGGGCGATCGCGCTGGTGCGAAACCCTCCGATGCGAGGCAGACCGTTTTTTCGAGAGAATCGGTTTAACATATTTTAAGTTCCTCCGTATTAAAATTCAGTCTGGCAAACGATCGCGCTTTTTTGGAGCGCCCATCGCCAGTGCCACTGATGTCTGATGTCGAATAAGTTGCCTCGTGCCATCAATCAGCACAAGGTTTAACTGCTATTCTATATTCTCATTGTAGACACAGGGATGCCGCGATCGCCTCTGTCGATGGAGTAGCCTCTCCTCTACCTAAAGAGGTATTTTTGCAGGGGCAGACAGGGGAACCCGGGCGGAAAGAGGCTCTCCCTCGGGGTTCCTCGCCTGATGGGCGTTTTGTATAGAGAGCAACCAATTGCATGGCTGGGTGATATCCTACGAAGGAAAGATGATGAAAAACAATCACCCATCGAACCATTCTATGCCACAATATTTCGGAAAACTTCCAAGCAGCCCACAGCCCTGGAACGGTCTGGATGCAGTACAATCGGTACAGCCGTCTGGTCGCCAGATTTATTTTGACTGTGGCGGCCCGCAAGTGGCGATCGCAGTGCTGGCACCGAATTTAGTGCGCGTGCGAATGTCCCCCACCGGGGAATTCATGCCCCGTCGGTCTTGGGCCGTCACCTTACCAGACGAAGCATGGCCCGAAACCGACTTTACCCTGGAGCAAACCGCCGATGTCGCCACTCTCCAAACCGCCCGAATGGAGGTTGGCATCAATCTGAACCCGCCTCGGATTACCTGTCGCAACCCTCAAGGTCAACCGTTCGCCGCCGATACGGAGGCGGGGATGCGCTGGCGCATGGGAGCGATCGCCTGCGCGAAGCACATCGAAGCGGAAGAACACTTCTATGGGTTCGGGGAACGCACGGGACTGCTGGACAAACGCTCGAAAGTGGCCACAAACTGGACTACCGATGCCCTGGATTATGGCGTCCTCACCGATGAAATGTACCAAGCCATTCCGTTCTTTATGGCCTTGCGTCCGAATGTGGGATATGGTATATTTCTCAATTCCCCCTTTTGGAGTCAATTCGATATCGGTGCGGCACAAGCAGGGGTCTCGAGTATGGAAACCCGCGCCGATGAACTGGATTACTATATTATCTACGGCCCGGAACCGGAACGGATTCTCGCTACTTATACCGAGCTGACGGGACGAATGCCGATGCCGCCGAAATGGGCGCTGGGCTATCATCAGTGTCGCTGGAGTTATGACTCCCAAGCGGAAGTGCTGCAGTTGGCGCGGGAGTTTCGCGATCGCCGCATTCCCTGTGATGTCATTCATCTGGATATCGACTACATGCGCGGCTATCGCGTCTTTACCTGGAGTCCGTTTCGCTTTCCAGATCCGGCGGAAACCCTCGCGCAACTGCAACGCAATGGCTTCCATACGGTGGCGATCGTGGACCCGGGGGTGAAGTACGAACCGGAAGCGGATTATCCCGCGTTCGACGCGGGATGTGCGGGGGATTATTTCGTCCGCAAAGCCGATGGGCAACTGTTTCACGGCTATGTCTGGCCGGATAAAGCCCTGTTTCCCGATTTTCTCCGCCGGGATGTGAGACACTGGTGGGGGGAGTGCCACAAATCTCTCACCGATGTGGGCGTGGCGGGGATTTGGAATGATATGAACGAACCGGCAATCGCCGATCGCCCGTTTGGCGATAATGGCGAGAAAATTTCTTTCCCCCTGGATGCCCCCCAAGGCCCGCCGGAGGAACGTACCACTCACGCGGAAGTCCATAACCTCTACGGTCACATGATGGCAAAATCCTGTTATGAAGGGTTGCGGCGACACCGCCCGGAAAAACGCTCGTTTGTGCTGACGCGATCGGGCTTTGCCGGCATTCAGCGCTGGTCTTCGGTATGGATGGGGGACAATCAATCCTTGTGGGAACATCTGGAAATGTCGCTGCCGATGTTATGCAATATGGGCCTTTCTGGCGTGCCGTTTGTGGGCTGCGATATCGGCGGGTTTGCGGGCAATGCAACGGCGGAATTGTTCGCGCGCTGGATGCAGGTGGGTATGCTTTATCCCCTGATGCGCGCCCATTCGGCTTTGGGTACGGAACGTCACGAACCTTGGTGCTTCGGCGAGGCGCAAGAACGTATCTGTCGCGAGTATATCGAATTGCGCTATCGCCTGCTACCCTATATTTACAGCTTGTTCTGGGAATCGGCTACCTCTGGGGCACCGATTTTGCGCCCCCTGCTTTATCATTTTCCCCGCGATCGCCAAACTTACACCCTCCACGACCAAGTGATGCTCGGTCCGTTTTTGATGGCGGCTCCCGTTTACCGTCCCGGGGTCACCTGTCGGGCGGTGTATTTGCCCGCCGGGGTGTGGTACGATTGGTGGACGGGGGAGCTTCACAAAGGCCCGGGCTATATCTTGGCCGCTGCTCCCCTGAACCGTATGCCGCTTTACGTGAGTGCTGGGGCGATAATTCCAATGGCTCCGGTGATGCAGTATGCAAACGAACGCCCCCTGGATGCTCTTCGGATCCGCATTTGGCCGATAACTGGCCCGGAAACTCTGCACAAAACCTTTGTCCTTTACGAGGATGACGGTGACAGTTTTGCCTACGAACAAGGCGATCGCTCTACCATCACCTATTCAGTCACCCAAGACGAACGACAACTGGTGGTGGAGATTTCTGCCCGGGATGGCAACTGGATACCGCCAAAGCGTGAGATAATCATCGAAGCGATCGGCATCGGCGAACAACGGTTTGCAGACGATGGCTCCCCCCGTCAGCTTCGGTTTATCCCCTGACGGTTTCCCTGACGGTTTCCCCCAAGGCGGGGACAAGGGCAAGGGTTCTCCTTCACCCTTTCCCCCCTCTTGCCGCATTCCTCGCCACAGTGCGATCGCTTTTCCCCTATCGTCGATCCCCTGAATTCCAATCCCATGTCTCAATTGATTGCCACTATCCCGGTGTCTTCCCAACTCGAGGCGATCGCGCGTCTCGTGCAAGCTCTGCCCATTAAAAAGTTTAAGCTCGACCCCAGCAAAAAGTTGGGGACTTATGTGGAGGGGTTCGTGGATATGGTCAATGCCTCAGAAACCCGCAAATTGTTGCACACTGCAATTGTCGATCGCGAGGCGATCGGAGTGAGTCAATTGTTAACCCTCCTTTGGCAACAAGTAGAAGCGGATTTCGATCGGTTGCCGACCAAAACCTTTCGAATCGATCCCCTACATCCATTTCATCAATCGGCTACCTTATTTATCGAAGAAGTTTATGTGGAATTAAACGATGTAATTTCTCTGATTCATCGCTTAGAACCGCAACTGCAGGTGATTGAAACTCTGATTTTACAGGCTCTATCTCAGTGCATCGCTCTCAAACAACAGCAGATTTCTACCCCGGAAAACGCACTTGCTTCCCCGAGGGAAACTCTGCCGGAATTATTGGGCAAAAAAGCTGAGGTGGCTCGCGCTACCCCTATCCGGGAACGGGCGATCGCTGCATTGCTCGACTCCGAGGCTCTGGCAGAATTTTCCCCGCTTTTAACCCCGCAGGTTCGCGCTGTGGTGGATTGCAAAACCGCTGCCTCTTGGTGGATCGCGAACGAACCCCGCATTTTTAGAGCCATTTTACTGCAGATTAATCACGCCTTGGATGAGGTTGTGTTTTCCCAATCTGCTATCTCCCATTCTGCGGATTAATGGGCGATAATTCTCAAAAAAAATACCCACCAATGTAGGGGCGGGTTGACAGCAAGTTTCTAGATTGGGGATGAACTTTCCTGAACCTGCCCCTCTATTCCCCCCCCCACGGAAAACTCCCTATTTTGACTCTACCGGGTTGGCAACCGCTCTAGGGCGATCGCTCCCACCACTGCTTTAGCTATTACCCCGCTAACGCCGGTTGCCAGCGATCGCAGTATCCGCGATTGGCTAACTGTTCGATTTCAGTCACGATAAACACTTTTTTCTGCATGGGGCAGGTTTTCGTTCCTCTGTGTTTACAAGTTTGACAATTTTGCATTCCTCAAAGCGTGCCGTTTGGCACTCGACTACAATTCTCACACTTTCTAGATTAACAAAGATTCCTACCTTTTTCTGTGTTACCTACGCTACGGTAAGGTAAATTGAAATATTTTTTTACACTTTTCTCAGTCTTCTTTCACCGCTGTTGCCTCCCTTGCATGGGTTTACCGCTTTGAGGCGGTGGAGTCTTCCACTCCCTTGCCGGAAAGCGAGCTACAATTAACAATTAACAATTAACAATTAATAATTAACAATTAAATCTCGAAAGTCTCCCCCCGGGGCGGATTGCAAGTTAAATACTGACAACCGTTAATGTTTAACTTTTCGATTCTCAATTCTCAATTCTCAATGCTCAATTTTCCCCGCAAAGCGGGTGGGCAATGTCCCGCCGAAGCGGATAGAATAAAAATAAATACAATTTTCTCTTGCATTGGCGATCGCGAGACATCCCTCAATCGAATCGGTGGTGGCGAACCTGCATTCCTCGACCCTCGCACTGGGGGGCGATCGCGGTAGTCACCATAATTTACACAATAATTGCAGGGATTTATCGCAAAAAAGCTCCGATTGACAAGGGGTGTAGAATTCTACAAGATTGCAAACCTTTGCAATTTTCTGTGGTTGGCTTGCAGAGTTTTCGGGAAGGTGGCACCTGCTGTGGTGCCAGGGATGGCGGGGGTGCTGCGTTCGCGCCAAGCCAGCGTGCCAGGGAAAAACGGCTGTGAGTGCGATCGCGATCGCACCGGATGCCCCGGATCCGTCACCTCAACTTTCCGATTTCGATCGCCAGATTGTCTGGTAGCGATCGCCTAGCCGTATTAACACTTATCACCCGCTACTACCGATCGCGATCGCTTCAATTTTCAGCCAAATCGGAGAAAGTAGAATTAGCAATTTCAATCGCACAGATGAACTCAAATGTTTAATGCAACCGCACTGTTAATGAATTCATTCGTTCCCCGACTGCAGTCAGGATATCGGCGAACCTATGGGGGTTACAAGTCGCACTATTCAGAGATTATCGCCTGGGCAGGAGGCATGGCTCTAGAAAACATTGCCAACAGCGATGCCCTTTATCATAATGTGGAACATACCATTTTCGTCACCTTAGTCGGACAAGAAATCTTGCGCGGAAAGCATATCCGCGAAGGGGGCGTTTCCTGCGAAGATTGGCTGCACTTTATTATTTCCCTATTGTGCCACGATATTGGGTATGTCAAAGGCGTTTGTCAGCAAGACATACCGACGGAAGGATTGTATGCCACGGGACGCGAAGGCATGAGGGTGTCCCTGCCTCGCGGGGCTACGGATGCCAGTTTGACGCCTTATCACGTCGATCGCGGAAAACAGTTTATCCAAGAACGCTTTGGCGGTCACGGACTGATCGATGCGGAACAAATCAAGCGCAATATCGAACTCACTCGGTTTCCCGTCCCCAATGATAAAGACCATCAAGACACGATAAACTACCCCGGGTTAGTTCGCGCTGCAGATTTAATCGGTCAGTTGAGCGATCCGCGCTACTTGCAAAAAATCGCCGCCTTATTTTATGAATTTGAAGAAACGGGTCAAAATCAAGCCTTAAACTACCGCACTCCCGCAGATTTGCGTCACAATTATCCCAAATTTTTCTGGGGCGTGGTTTATCCTTACATCGAAGATGCCATCAAATATTTAGAGCTGACCCAACAAGGAAAGCAAGTTATCGCCAACTTAACGGCAAATGTATTCCGGGTAGAACACGAACATAGTTACAGCGCGATCGCCTAGGGCGTCGGGGTCGTAGCGGTTTCCCGCGTTGCTACCCGGGGGGTGGCTAACGCGGGTTTTTATTGCAGTTACAGGAACGCAGAGGAAATCGATGGTAAACCAGGAGAGATTCGCAGAAAACACCACCATCGCGATCGTTATGGGGGTATCCGGTTCCGGGAAAACCACAGTGGGCCAGACTTTGGCAGCGCAATTGAATTGGCAATTTAAGGATGCGGATGATTTTCATCCCCCCGAGAACCGAGAGAAAATGAGTCGGGGAATCCCGTTAAATGATGCCGATCGCCAACCCTGGTTGCGGGCAATGCGTCAGGCGATCGCCACCGCCATCGCACAAGGGCAAAACCTGGTGCTGAGTTGTTCCGCCCTCAAAGCTGCCCATCGCCAAACCCTAGCCGATGATTGGGATGCGCTCAAGTGGATTTACTTGCAAGGGTCGTTTGAACTCATCCAGGCCAGAATGAATCAGCGCCAGAATCATTTTATGCCCGCCGAATTGCTCCAAAGTCAATTCGACACCCTAGAACCCCCCGATCCGCAAGCGGCGCTTTATGTGGATGCTGCCTTACCCGTGACGGCGATCGTGCAAGAAATTATCGCCAATGCGATCGACATTCCCTAGACTGGGCAATGCCCACCATTTCCCTACCCCGGGGTATGCGATGCGATCGCCAGGGGTGATATAATCATCGGTGAAACACAATGCGATCGCGCGGGCAGCCTCGTTAAGCAATATGCGCATTGCACATAAGCCCTGCCTGACGCCACGGCTTCATTGTACCCGATGCCCATTTTTTTGTCAACCCCTTGCCACAATTTAACCGCGAGGGCGGGGGAGGAGTGGGGGGAGTGGGAAAGACGCGCCGGGAGAAAAGGGGCGATCGCGGCGATCGGCTCAGAGCAGGTTTCTATCAAAAGAAAGATGACATGCAAGCCGGGTTTTGATGAAATATTAACAGGCACTTGTTGAGCGTTTAATGGCTCACCTTAATAGAAAAGTCCATTTTCATCGGCTTTATCGTTCCGGTGGCGATGGATTTTTCGCATATTTTGTTTTGCAAACATAGGAGACCGAATTTATGGATTTTTTCTCTAAAGATGAACTTAAAAACTTGATAGAAAACACTCAAACCCCTTGCGTGTCGATTTACATGCCCACTCCCAAGCGCGGGTCAGAAACGCAGCAAAGTCCGATTCGCTTCAAAAACTTGATGACAGAGGTAGAGCAGAAATTAGACGCGATCGGGATTCGGGTTTCCGATGCGATGGAATGGCTACAGCCCGTCAAGGATCTGGATACCCCCGACTTTTGGGAGCACCAAGAGCATGGGTTGGCAATTTTTGCATCTCCCGATCGCTTTGTTTACTATCGGGTGCCATTGGAGGTGGAAGAACTAGCGGTGGTGGGCGATCGCTTCCATCTCAAGCCCCTGATGCCCCTGCTGACCAAAAACGGACGCTTCTTTATCTTGGCACTGAGCCAACATAACGTGCGACTGCTAGAAGCAACCCAGTATAACGTCCGGGAAATGCATGTGGAAGATGTGCCGGAGAGTCTGGAAGAAGCGCTGCTGTATGACGAAACAGCTAAATCCGGTCAGTTCCGATTTTTCACCTCCCGAGGCGGAACCCGCAATCCCGCGCAGGAAAGGGTGTCCCACGGACAAGGAAGCCCCGATCGCGATAAATTCCAACGGGATATCGCGCAATATTTCCACCAAGTCAATGAGGCGATCGCGCAAAAGCTGCACGATGAAGACGCGCCCTTGGTATTAGCCGGCGACGAGTCGATCTTGCCGATTTACCACGAAGCGAACAGCTATTCCCACTTGCTGGAAAAAGGCATTGCAGGCAATCCGAAATTGCTCAAACCGGAAGAACTGCAAAAATGGGCCTGGCAGGTGGTACAGCCGGAATTCGAGCAGGCTTATCACGAGGCGGTGAGCAAGTATGAAGAATTAGTCGGTTCCCCCGAGAACCACGAAGCGTTTAGCCAACTGCAAGACATCGTGCCGGCGGCATATTACAAACGGCTGGATTCCTTGTTTGTGGCGGTGGACCGACATCAATGGGGACAGTTCGACCCGAATACCAATACCGTGGACATCCACGAGTCACCCCAACCCAATGACGAAGACCTGTTAGATTTCGCGGCAGTTTATACCTTCTTGAATGGGGGAACGGTTTATGCCGAACCGCGCGATCGGGTTCCCGGGAATGCACCGGTAGCGGCGATCGCCCGCTATAGTGTGGCGGCTGCCCAGTAGCAGAATCGGGCGATCGCGATCGCAATAACCAGAGATAGGGGGACGGCAATGCCGTGCCCCTAAAACATTTGGGGGATGTGCAATTGAAGAACTGACGAGGTTTTTTTGTCCGGCAGTGGCTTGTAGGGACGGGAACGGGGATATTACGTGCGCCACAAGGATGCGATCGGGAAGGGGGAGGAAATATGGGCATTGCGCGAGGCACGCAGGGTGAGGATGGGGTCGGGCGAACTCCGTAGATTCGATTCGGGTTGATTTTCCCACCCCGGGATTAAATTCTCAATTTTCAATTTTCAATTTTGCCGCAGGTGAAAGAATGGGTCGGGGGTGGGGGTCGTGGATGAAACGAGATCGCATAATTTCCTCCATAATAAAGGCATTTGCATTTCTAAATTTTCACCCGGAGGTTAGCCGTGACGCAGAACAATCTTAAATTCTACGATCCGCAAAAGCGACCTTGGCCCAATCCGCGCTTAGATCGCGGGAGCATCATCGGACATACCACCGCGTCTAGCGTGCGCCTGTGGTTCCGGGTTTCCGAGGCGGGGAGGTACTGGTTGGTGGTGTCTCGGGATCCGATTCCCACCCAGGGGATGCCGGATGTGGTGCGGGAGAACAACCGCGAGGAGTGCCGAGTCACGTCATCCAGGGGTCAGGTGCCCGGGACGCAACCTTCGGAAACTGGGGACGGAAGGGCGATCGCCACAGCCACAGAAAGTCCGATTCCCCTACAGATCGACCGCGATCGCGACCTAACGGTGGTGGTGGATATCGAGGATTTGCAATCCGATACCCGGTACTACTACGCTTTGTTTCAGCCCAACCGCGAGATGCCCTGGGAATTGGGCCATGAAGAGCCACTGTCATTTAGAACCTTTCCAGAGCAAGCCACAGCCGTCAACTTTGGCATTTACAGTTGCCACATGCCCTATGAAGGACACAAAATCGCGCAGATGGAGATGTGGGATGCCTTTTACCGAGAACTGTGCGCCGCCGATGCGCGATTCATCCTCGCCACGGGAGATCAGGTGTATGTAGATGGGGAAAAAGAGCTGAGTATTTGGGAATGGCTGCGACAGAACCGACATCGCAATCCCGATCGCGCGCAGATGGTGGATTGGTATCGAGATATATACCGGGGATACTGGGGGTTTTCTGCCCTCCAGAAAGTGTATCGCCGCTTTCCCACCTATATGATTTGGGACGACCACGATATCGTGGATGGGTGGGGGTCTTATACGCCGAAAGAACTGGCCGGCTTGCTCGATCGCTCTTGGGAACTGCGGAATTTAAACGAACAGTTGCGTTTGGCGGGAGAAATGTTCGAGGCGGCCAAACAGGTGTATGAAGAATATCAACATTCCCACAATCCGCCTACAGACTCCGAGGCCAACCAGTTTGACTATTCCCTTAATTACGGCAGGTATGCCTTTTACATTTTGGACATGCGCGGGCATCATAACTATAACCGAGCCGAACTCCGCAGCCTGGGTGTGGAGCAATGGATGCGGTTTGAAGCGTGGTTGAACCAACAATATAACGATCCGCCTCGGATATTGTTTATCATCTCCCCAGTGCCAGTGGTTCATTTCAACAGCTTTGCGATTAACGAAATCGACTTGTCTTTTATGGGATATCAAGACGATCAGCGCGATCACTGGGAACATCGAAGCAACTGGGACGAACGCAATAAACTGCTGAGTTTGGTGTTTCGGTGGTCGCAACAGACCCAGGGGAAGGTGATTTTTATCAGCGGTGACGTTCACGTTGGGGCAGCGTTTAAAATCTCTCATCCCGATTCTCCCGGGGCGAGAGTTTTCCAGCTTACCTCCAGTGGGATTACTTATGCGGATCTCAGTCCCTTCGCTCGCCGGGTGTTGGAATTCGGGGTGCAAAAAGACGGGGTACTCGGCGATCGCAAAGGCAATGTTCCCTATCGCGTCCGCAATTTAGCCCTCTGCCGGCATTATAATTTCGGCATCGTCCGCCTCGCGGACAAAGACAATGGCGATGTGGGGGTGATTTACGATTTGTTTGGGGGCAAACACGATCGCCACGGTACTTTTGAGGTGTACAAAACTCGTCTGGATTTGGATGCCATTTCCTAGGGTGGGGGAGTCCTATAGATGAGAAACCGGGTTGGTTCAGAAAAACTGTCCGAATGAGCCACTTCTGAGCGCGAGAAACCCGGTTTCTGGTCTTCTCTGTCTAAGACGCCGCTGTTTTCAGCGCCTCGAGCAGTTGTAAGGGCAAATTGAGTTGATTGAGAGTTGTGCGTTCCTCCCCTTTTGAACTCGGCCCGTGATAGTCGCTCCCGCCGGTTATCAATAAATTATATTCAGCGCATAAGCGTTTTAAATGTGCCACTTGGAAGGGGGTATGAGTGGGATGATACACTTCCACCCCCATTAACCCCGCCTCTACCATTTCTGCCAAAACGGTTTCGATGTCGCCGCCTCGGAAGAGATAGGGATGCGCCCAGACGGGAATTGCGCCGCAATTGCGTAACAAGGCAATGCCTTCCTGGATGGAGAATTTCTCGTAATGCACGTAGGCGCTTTTCCCCTCGCCGATCCAGCGATCGAAGGCTTCTTGGGGGGTTTGCACGTAGCCGGCTTTCACCATTGCGGCGGCAATATGGGGGCGTCCGGGGGCCATCCCGCCTTGCATTTCCGGCAATTCGATGGGATATCCCAACTCGGCGAGCTTTTCGACCATTTGGGTAGCGCGGCGAAACCGTCCCGCTCGGGCGTCGCGCAAGGGGGAGTCGAGGCGCTGGCGATCGGGATAGAATCCCAGGATATGCAGGGAACAGCCATTGTGGACGGTACTGAGTTCCAGTCCCGGGACGATTTCTAGGGGATAGGGGGCGGCGGCGGCGATCGCTTCGTCCCACCCCGACACCGTGTCGTGGTCCGTGATGGCTAAGGCGCGCACGCCGGCACCCACGGCTCGTTCCACGAGTTGCGTCGGCGTGAGGGTTCCGTCGGAATAGGTGGTGTGGCAGTGTAGTTCTAGCATAATTGTTTTGACCTGTATTTGCGAATCGGATGAGCGAGTTGTTTATAGATCATTGTAATCTGCTGCGAATCCACCCACATTCTGCCGGTTTATTTCTATTCTCCATACATTGGGGGGCTTTAAAAACTTGAACGATTTTCCCCCTCAGCGTTATTGCCCCAAATATGCAATTCTAAATGTTTTCAGCAGTTATACCATTTTTCCATAGGGCGGGCGCGGGTGGGGTTCTCCCTAGCCCCCGTCAGAGACGCGATAAATCGAGGGTTCTACCCGAGGGGATCCGTGCATCATCTCGAGTTAGCTGTTCGCCATTGAATTGGGTTACGGTCGTTCTTGAGCGGTTTGCGCGATGGCGATGGCCACCCGCTTAACGGTCAGAGTAGGGTCTTGAGTAGCGGCTCAACCCTAGTCAATTCGCGATCGCCCTATCTGACTTGCGAAATGTAAGATCAATTTGCGGCACGAAGACTTTTTTCACAGGTGCAGCCAATAGCTCCCGTGCCACTTGGGAGAATTGAGAGCATTCGATTGCGGTGGGATGGCCCGCTCAGGGGTTTTTTACCAGTTTTTCATGGGGTTTTAGGGAAGAGCGACGACGGAACAAAAAGAGTTGAGCTTCTCGAGGCCAAAAACTAATCTGGGGCACGTTACCTACAATTAACAACCAGCGTCCTTCTTCTAATTCGAGCAATTTCCATCGGTCGGTTTTTTTGCGCGGTAAAATCCACAGTTTTCCTTCCGGGTCGCGATGGAGATTAAATCCGAGAGTTTTGGCTTGAGTTAACAGAGAATTTGTCATAAATGTTACCTTCTGGTTGAGTACAACAAACCAGGATGCTGTTACGTTTGCGATCGGAGCCGCGATCGCCTAGGAATCCCGAGCAAAATTGTGCCAATCGAATTCCTTTGACTCTCTGGCATTATTGTGAATCCAGGGCAGCAATTTCGTCAACCCTCGATCGGGGTATTGTGCGGCTAATATGACATCGGTCTTGCCAAACCGTCACCCAGGGGCAGAGGGGAGGTTGTCATCTTGGGTGCCGCCCATTTTTCTGCGGGAATCTGGGGTTTACGTTATGGGCGAGCGGGTTTTAAATAAATTTTGTTTATAAGCTAAAATAAAGTTAAAGGGAGGAGAAAAAACCCTTGCCATTCCGGGGATTCCTTTGTGGTGCAAGCAGGGGTAGGGGCAAGACATCGAAACCCCGATTCAATTTCCGGAAGTCGGGTGGGTTCCGGTGGGTTCGTGCCCACCGCTAAACGTATAGTTATTGCGGGAGCAAATCGGCACTCGAGAAGGGTTTTTTTCGCCTTCCAATTGAGAACGAGTAAGTGAATAATCCGATGGCCAAACTCCTTAAGTCAAGGCTCCCGCTTTCCGTTCGATTAAAGAGTGTAAACCCAAGGTTAAAACGATGAAAATTTTATTAGCGATCGCCACTGTGGCATTGATTACTCCTCTATCCCTGCGTGGGGTTGCACGTCCCGGCAACAGTTCCCAAGAATTTTTTGAACGGGGACAGGAAGAATTCGAGCGCGAAATTCAAACCATTGCCGAAACAGATCCCATTGACGGGGCGATTTTAATTATTGACGAGTCGGTATTTCCCGAAGGAATGGAACATTTGTTAGAGGGAGAAGGGGAGGAAAGCGACGTGGAATCGAGCCAGCCGGTTTTCCCGAGGAATGACTGGGATTTTCGTCAGTTCGACTTTTAAGAGATTGGCTCGGTTCTTGCTGGGGACTGTTAATCGGATTCGGGAGGAGTGGCGATCGCGAGTTTATCCATTGTCCCGAAACAGAGTATCGGACCGAAGTAAATTCAACGCCGCATCGCGCTCGAGCGGTGGAGCGAAAAAGTAGCCTTGACCGTAGTCGCACTCGAGAGTTCGCAGGAGTTCGAGTTGTTGGGGGGTTTCGATACCTTCGGCGATCGCATCCATTCCCAGACTGTGGGCTAAGGTCACGATCGTCTGCACGATTTGGGCGCTGTCATCCAGTCCCTTCATATCCTTAACAAATTCGCGATCGATTTTTAAGGTATCGAGAGGGAGCTGATGCAAGCGAGACAAAGAGGAGTAGCCGGTGCCGAAGTCATCGATAGAAAGCTGAATTCCCAGGGATTTGAGCTGTTCGAGCATGGGTAAAGCGGAGGTGGGATTTTCCATAATCACACTTTCGGTAATTTCCAGCTTGAGAAATCGGCCTTCAATGCCGATCTCTCGCAAGATGCGATCGAGACGTTCGATGGTGCCCACTTGAGAGAAATTCACCCCGGACAAATTCACGCTCATCGTCAAGGATGCCGCCGCAGGATAGCGAGCTTGCCACTGCGCTAATTGGGTACAAGCTTCGCGCACTACCCAGCGGTCGATCGCCACAATCGAACCGGTTTCCTCCGCTAAGGGAATGAATTCTGCCGGAGAAACCCTACCGCGGCGGGGATGATTCCAGCGTACCAAGGCTTCAAACCCGGCAAGTTGGCGGGTTGAGAGGGAGACGATCGGTTGATAGAAGACCTGAAATTGCTCTAGGTCGATCGCCCGTTGCAGATCGGTTTCCAACTGCAAGCGAGCGATCGCATGGGCGTGCATGTCTCTGGCGAACACCACCGAACGACCGTGACCTTGTTTTTTGGCATAATGCAGCGCCGTATCGGCATCGCGCAGAATATCTTCCGGGCGGTGATACTCGCAGGTATTCACGGCGATGCCGATGCTCATGGTAGAGAATACCTCATGTTCCTCTAGGTTGAAGGGAAAGCGCATCGAAGAGTGAATCCGTTCGGCGATTTGTTGGGCGTCGCTGACATCGCGGATATTTTCCAGGACGATCGCAAATTCATCCCCCCCCATGCGCGCGAGCAAATCCGTGGGACGCAAACAGGCACGGAGACGTTGTGCGGTAGTGAGCAGCAGGCGATCGCCCACGAGATGGCCGAGACTGTATTTGATGGCGCGGAAGCGATCGAGGTTGAGCAATAACACGGCAAAACACGGCGAGGGCGAGGGATTTAGCTCGTCGGTGTCGGTGGTGGGGGGAACAGCCGTTTCGGCATTTATCAATTCGGCGAGGCGATCGCTCAAGAATGTGCGATTGGGCAAGCCGGTGAGGGAATCGAAAAACGCATAGTGTTTCAGTTGTGCCTCAGCGGTCTTGCGATCGGTAATATCGCGCGCCACCCAAATTGCCGCATGGTCGGACATGGGGGAAATTTTGGTGGCAAACCACACCACGCTGCCGTTGATAGGCAAGCTGTACTCGAATTCGCGGGTTTCCTGGGCGGCGATCGCTTGTTGGATATAGCCGAGAAAGCGATCGGCTAGGGGGCGATCGAAGACCTCATGTAAGGTTTTGCCCAGCAGTTCTTGGGGCGGTTCATAGAGCAAGTGGGGATTGGTGGGGGCGATTTTCAGATAGCGTCCTTGCAGGTCGATGGAAAAGATAACATCGGTCATCGCCGCAAACAGCGCCCGCAGTTCGGCTTCTGAGGCTTGCAGGGCGTCTTCAGCGCGCTTGCGTTCCGTGATATCCTGCACCATCGCCAGGAGACCGTGAAAGGAACCATCGGCGTGGAACAAGGCGGTATTATACCACTCGCAGATAATCGTTCTGCCGTCTTTAGTGAGATTTTTGTTGACGCTGTGAATCGGGACGCGATTTTCCACCAGTTGCTCCAAGATTTCCGCCACCTGCGCTCGGGCGTTGGGTGGCACGAGCGCCTCGTAGGACTCGCCGATAATTTCCTCGGCGGTGTAGCCGAAAATCCGCCTTGCTGCGGGATTCCAGTCGGTAAAGCGCCACTGGGAATCTACCACGATACATCCGCTGGGCATTTCGTTAATCTGCAAGCGCAGGCGATCGTGCAATTGTTTGGTTTGTTCGTAAAGCTGGGCGTTGAGAATCCCCATCGTACAGCGTTCGGCGGTGGTTTCTAGCAGGTGAATCTCGCGATCGCTCAGTTGGTGAAAGTTCCGCCATTCTACCTGTATAACCCCGATCGGATCGCCATTATGTTTCAGGGGGACGCCCAGCAGGGTGCAGACTTGCCGTTGGGCGATAAAATCACTGGTAATGCGCGGGTCTTCGGTGGCGTCTGGCACGTAAAGCGGATGCAGGGTGGCGGCAATTCGTCCGGCAAAGCATTCCCCAATCGCTACCTTGTAGGTGTCTAAAGCGTCGGAGTCGATGCCCACACTGGCAGACTGGTGCAGGTGGTTGTCTTCTTTTAATAAGATAACGGCGGCATCCGCTTGCATGACTTCTACAATGCGCGAGAGCATCACGTTAAATAGTTGGGACAGTTTTAAGGTGCTGGTACTATCAGCAGTGACTAAGCTGAGGGCGGTGAGGTCCTCGGTTTCCCGTTGCAGTCGGGCAATGAGTCGATCGCGTTCCCCTTGCAGGCGCTTGCGATCGCTGATATCGGCGAGAATCTCCATCGCGCCGATTATCTCTCCGTTGGCATCGCGCACCGGTGCCGCACTCAGATTGACAACGATTTCGGTGCCGTCTTTGCAGCGGCGTCGGGTTTCTAAATCGGTAAAGGTGGCTCCTTGGTTGAGACTGTCCAACCAGGCGAGAAATTGTTCTTGTTGCTCTGGGTTTTGGCGATCGACAATGGGCAAAACCGCTCCGATCGCTTCCCTGGCACTCCATCCGAATATCCTTGCGGCGGCGCGATTCCATATCAACACTTTTCCTTCTGGGGAAATCATGTCGATCGCCACCGGCGCTGCGCGAATCACCGCTTCTAATTTTTCTTTGGTTTCTGCAAGCGCGGTTTCTGCTTGGAAGCGATCGCTAATATCGCGCAAAATCCCGATTAATCCCATCGGATTCCCCTCGCTATCTCGATACACCCCTTTCGTGACCCAAAATGTCCGCTTCTTATTTTGAAATTCGGTCACTTTTTCGTAGGTTCTCGTTTCGCCACTCTCGATAATTTCTGCTTCGGTTTCTTGGATTTCGCGTGCCTTTTCTGCTCCGAATAAATCGGCATTGCTTTTGCCGATAATTTCGCGCATAGATTTGCCTAAAAGTATCGTTAATGCTGTATTTACTAGCAAATATCGCCCTTTTCGGTCTTTGACAAACACCGCATCGGTGGTGCCTTCAATGATGGCATTTAAAAGACTGTAGGTTTTGTGCAGCGCCGAAGTGGCCACCACGCGATCGGTAATGTCTTCTACCGTGCCTTCATAGTAAACTAACGTTCCTTTTCTATCCCGAACCGCCCGGGTGTTTTCTGTGGTCCAAATCCGCGTGCCATCGGCTCGATACACTTGAGATTGAAACCCCACAACGTTGCCGGTTTGTTGCAATTCCCGGAGAAATTCCGTTCGCCGATTCGGTTCGACGTTGAGTTGCCACCAGTTTAAATCGAACAGCTCTTCGGGGGCGCGATATCCGTAAATTTCCGCGAGGGCGGGATTCGCGCTGATATAATATCCCTCCGGCGTGACTTGATAAATGCCCTCGGCGGCATTTTCAAAAATGCTGCGATATTTGCGTTCCGCTTTTTCCAGCGATCGCAAGTTTAGGCGAATCAGCAGATACAGCAAGGCGCTGGTGAACAGTACAAATACCCAGCCTTTCACCGTCTGCCAGTGGGTTAGGGTGGTTGAATCGTCGGTTAGGATCCCGAGCACTCTGTCGGATAGTAAAATCCACAAACTGCTCAGCAACAGGTACACTAAAACAATCTGATAGCTGAGTTGGTGTGCGGAATGGCGATCGCTTTTCATAAGAGCTTTAATAGTTAACCTTGCGTCAATTAGAAGGAACTCCTCCAAAACAAGCAAGTATTTTTTTCTGTTTCCCTGACCCTCAAGAGCCAGGTTGCTTGTCTCCTGGCAACCCAATCGCGCGCAACCGAGTGCCAAGCCTTTTTCAACGGTGATGTTGAAAGATATGCTGGTGATTCGTTCCTTCCTTTGACATGGTTGTTCCGGCAATATTCTCAAACCCTTGGAATCAGCGGGTCCGCATCGGCATCGCGCAAACCCCCTCAATCCCAGTTCTTGTCACCGTGCCTCAAGCCTTCGGCATAGCTCTGCCCGTAGAGGCTCGAAGGGGGCTGAACGCAGGAAAGGGAGATCGCCTGCGCTCAGGGCGCTTGCGTCTCGCTCCCTACAGTTCCCCCATTTTAATGCCTAAGCGCTTACAGCAGGCTATCCCTTGTAAATCAATCAATCCCTTCTCCTTTCATTTCACAACATTTTTAAATTTTGATTCCTGCTTCTACTTCGTTTAAATCGCCGGGTTTATCCAATATTTAGGTGATTAGCCTATCCTAGGATTGGATAACATAAAGGGCCGATATGATAGCATGATTCCTTTTTTTAGCGTTGAGCAATTTTCTTCTCCTTGCCTCTTTTATCGCCACGAGGTAGCGGCAAAATTTTAATTCTCGTCTAATCTTACTGCAGATTTCTGTAAAATTCAGTTCTTTTGAGCTAAATTTCATTAAATTTTAATTTAGTTATAAAGTTATATGAAAGGACGGGCAAGGGAAAACCGATGCCATTCGCCAGAACCGCAGCCTCAACCGCGAGGGAATACAGAAAGACCAATTCTCATCCATCGCGCGATATAGAGGGGCTTGCTTGGCACTGATACCAATCAACAGCGGCAAGCGAGCCTTTATGGGGGAAACCGCATCAATCTCCCTGCCCGTTCCCAGCATGAGCTGAGAACGAGTCAGATAATCGCCCGCACAATAGATGGAAAACATGAGTCGGCGGAGGCTTAATATGTCTGCCGTGCGGGATTTCAATTCCCCCCTTTTTTTTCAGGCAATCCACCGAACCTTTTATCAAGCGAATCAACCGACAGGGATATCAGTGGCGCTGGGAGTGAGAGGAGGGGATTAAGGTGAGCGTTGCGGCGGCGTTGCTTGCCATCGGGTGATATTTTAGATTGCGCCACGGTTCGATTTGATCTTGATAGTGGCGATGGAATGCATGACCCGATTGCCCGGTGGAATTAATCGCCACCGATGCATTCAAATCGCTTAAATCGGCGATAATTCGCATTGAGGGAATCCAATTGACCTCAAACGATTTTGCTGCATCCCATGCCGTGGCATTGACAATCGCATTTCCGCCAGAAGTGGCAAAAGCACCGCGATTGAATATCGCTTCGATCGCGGGGATATTCGATTCTCCCAGACTTTTATTGCGAAAGGTCACGGGATGCAAATCTCCCCAACGCCACTGACTCGGATCGGGACCGAAGGTTTCTTCTAATTCTTCCACAGCTTTGACCAACGCATTCTCAAAGATATCGTCGCGAGTTTCCCGGGCGGAAGTGATTTGATTATCCCACCAAAAACTATTCGGTTCGCGGCGGATTAGTTTGACCACTTGCATCCAGCGATCGCCGCCATCGGGCCAATATTCCAGCGGTAAACTATCCTGAAAGGTTTCCGCGAGCAGATGCTTCCAAAACGCTTCAAACAACGCGGCTTCGGGTCGATCTATCTGGTTTTTCTCGTTCCAGTTAACCAACAACTGACGCGCCGTTTCTAAGCGGGTTTCGGAAAAAGACAAACTTCGGAAAATGGGCAATATAATTTCGGCATTCAGATTGGTATTGTCTCCCTGGAGTTGCTGAAAATCCGACAATTCAAACAACCGATTTGACTCGGCGATCGCTTCTACAATCCGTTTTGCCCGAAACCCGTAATCCCAATCTTTGGCAATGGAATAGGGAGCATCGCGATCGACGATCGCGTGATTGGCATTGACGATATATCCTGGCGGGGGATTAAATAGAAATGGCAAGTCTTCAAACGGTACGTAATCGGTCCATTCCGCCGCATTTTCCCGCCAACCCAGCACGGGATAACGTCCGTCGCCACGGCTGCGAATTGGCAGTTTTCCAGGCATCTGGAAGCCAATATTGCCCTCGATATCGGCATAAAGTAAATTTTGCTGGGCGATATCGAAAAACTGGGCTGCTGCGCGAAATTCCGGCCAATTTTGGGCGCGATTGATGTTGAGAATTGCCGAAACTAATCGGGCGGGTTCTAAGGCATTCCAGCGCAAGGCGATCGCGTAGTTTTCTGGTAGGTCGTTGCCGGGTAGCAAGCCTAATTGTGCCAGCTTAGGATAGGTATCGGAAATAATCGGGCCGTGACGAGTATAGCGCAGGACAATCGGGCGCGGATCTTCCCCAGCGATCGCGATCGTTTCCGTGACTTGTTCCATATCTACCCATTCCCCATTTACTTCATATTGGTCGGGATTATTCGGGTTAATTTTTTCCACGTACAGATCCATCACATCCGCCATTGCATTGGTAAATCCCCAGGCAATGCGATCGCTATGTCCGATAACGACCCCCACGACTCCAGGAAACGAAAACCCGGTGACTTCATAAGGACATTCCGCCGATTTCACCGTGCAATGCAGGCCATTTTCATACCAAATTGAGGGCATCTGTACCCCTAAATGCGGGTCATTCGCCAACAGGGGTTTGCCGCTGCGGGTTTTCTCTCCCGAAACCACCCAACTATTCGACCCAATTGCGCTGCCGGTTGGCCCGACTATCTCGTTAAGCGCGATAATTTTTTCCCGCACCGATTTCCAGGGATTTAAGGACATGTTATCCGAAAAAAAGCTGTTTTCTTCCGGCTGATTTTTGCCGGGGGAAATGCTTCTGTATTTGTTGCGATTTGGCGGGTTAAAATTTTTCACAATGACGGGGTGTTCTGCGGGATAAGGGGGGAATAATTCTTCCACCCGTTCTGGAGGAAGGGTATTGAGCAAAATCACCCGTTCGATTTCTTTTTGCATATTTTCTCCCAAATCCCACGCCATCACTTTTGACCAGGTGAGGGTGTGGAGAGGTTGCCAGGGTTCTGGTTGATAGTTGGGATTGAGAACCTTTAGCACCGGATATTCCAAACTGAGGTGAGAGCCTTTATGGGTGGCTAAATAAGCATTGACGCCTTCGGCATACGCTTGTAAGCTGGCCATATCTTCGGCGGGTAATATTTCTAATTCCCGTTCGGCAATTCGCGCCCATCCCAAGGTGCGTAAAAAGCGGTCGGTTTTCAGTTGCGATTCGCCAAACATTTCTGACAGGCGACCGGCCCCGAGATGCCGCCAAAAATCCATTTGCCAAAAGCGATCTTGGGCGTGGAGATAGCCTTGAGCGAGAAATAAGTCATGGGAATTATTGGCGTAAATTTGGGGAATGCCCCAGCGATCGCGGTAGACGGTGACGGTATCGTAAAGTTGGGAAAGTTGCACCACGCCTTTTTCTTGGGGCCAAGAGGCGCGAATCAGGTAGGTGGCACTTCCCCCCAGCAGCAGGGCCACGACTAGCACAATGACGCCGAGGATGGTAAAGAGTTTGATGGTAAAGAGTTTGCGGAAGTTTAGTTTCATGCGGAACAATCGATTGGTAGAATTAATTCAGAGAGAATTTTGAGGATAAGAGAGGGTGGCCTCTGCCCCGATAGAGTTGCGAGAATCTGGTCTCGGAAAAGGGCAGGTGGAACCTGGGCTAATTTTATCGCAAAATCGCAAAAAAAATCTTTCTTTGGGAATAGAAATTTGGGCTTGGGTGGTGCTACAATGAGCGGCGGGAGGAAGGGGATTAAATGCCTTCATTGACACCAGGAAGCTGACGTGGCGTCTTGGGAGTTTTATGGAGGCGATCGCCTTGCTTCGTTACCGATGTCACAATTGGATAGGCGGGTTTAGTGATGACAACAGCACCCCGGGTACAGCCCTCTCAAAAAGGATGGGCGAAAGCGATCGCGCGCATTCCCTCAGAATTTTCTCGCACGCCCCTGAGTATCATTTCCGGTCAGATTCCGGAAGGGTTGCGCGGCACCTTGTATCGCAACGGTCCGGCGCGCTTAGAACGCGGCGGCGAACCGGTGGGCCACTGGTTTGATGGCGATGGGGCGATTTTAGCCGTGCAGTTTACCGATGCGGGCGCTTCGGGAGTTTATCGGTTCGTGCAAACCGAAGGATATATAGAAGAATCCGCAGCAGGTCGGTTTCTGTATGCGAATTATGGCATGAAAGAGCCAGGGCCGATTTGGAATTACTGGATGCGCGTGTTTGGCGATCGCGCTGCGATTAAAAACTCGGCCAATACCTCCGTGCTGACCCTACCGGAAAAACTGTTAGCCCTGTGGGAAGGCGGATGGCCTCACGCCCTGGATTTGGACACTTTGGAAACCTTCGGACCGGATAATTTAGGCGCACTGCAGGGGAAAGAGACCTACACCGCACATCCGCAGCGCGATCCGCAAACGGGTGAGATATTCAGTTTCGGAGTGAGCATGGGGGCAAAACCGCAGTTAAATCTTTACAAAAGCGATCGCACTGGCAAAATTTGGCAAAAAGCGGCGATCGAACTCGATAGCGTGTCGGTTATCCATAGTTTCGTTCTCGCCGGAGAGTATCTCATCTTTTTCGTGCCCCCGTTAGAATTAAACCGACTCTCGATGCTGTTGGGGTTGAGCAGCTATAGCGAAGCGCTACAATGGCAACCGCGCCGGGGAACCGAGATTATCGTGGTAGACCGCGAAACCCTGCAGGTCATCAGTCGCAACCACACCGAACCCTTTTTCCAGTGGCATTTTGGCAATGGCTGCGTTGCGCCAGACGGAACCGCCATCCTGGATCTGGTGCGGTTTGACGATTTCGCACAAACCAATCACTACTTGCGGGAAGTGGCCACCGGGGAAACCCATACGCCCGCCTGTGGCACGCTGTGGAAAGTGCGAGTAGAGCCGCAAACCGCCCGAATCGTCGAGATGGAGCAAGCGATCGCGCGCCCCAGCGAGTTTCCCGTAGTGCGACCCGATCGCGTGGGGCAATCCTGGCGCTATACTTATCTGGCGCTCTACCGTCGCGAGGCGGATATTTCCCGGGAATTGTTGCAGCAGTTGGCGCGCTATGACTACGAAACCAATACCCTCACCGAAGCGGATTTAGGCGAAAATCGCTATGTGAGCGAGCCGATCTATGCTGCTGATGCGATCGACCCCGGGTTGGGCTGGATTCTGTCGGTGGTGTATGACAGCGATGCCGATCGCAGCGAAGTGTGGATTTACGATAGCGATCGCCTAGATGACGAGCCGGTGTGTCGCTTGGAATTGCCCGAAGTGATTCCCTTTAGCTTTCACGGCACTTGGAGAGCGGCGAAACGGTAATCTACCCTGGTTGTGGCGCAGGCGGAGCCTCGGGCCAGGCGTTCCCAGCAGATGCTAGATGCTGGGAACGAGTCACACTACTACTACATCGCTACAGGGATTTGTATGTATTGCGAGATTAAAACACCGATCCGAGTTTCGGGCGAATCCAGATCCAGAAAGCGCCCAAACCCAAGAGCATAATAACCAGATTGAGAAGTGCGCCGAAGCCGGGAATTGCAGTGAGAATGACAAACAAGAGCAGACCCAGCAGCAGGGGTAAAAAGCGGTTAGCGGCCCAAGTGGGCTGCATGGATGAGAGCAACCACTGTCCGCCCAGCCAACCCAAGGCAACCTGGGGCACATAACCGACAAAAATCAAGAAACCGACAATTAATATCAATTCGGCGAGTAAAGCAATTCCCAGAACCAAGGGCGCTAAACTGGAGAGGGTAGTGCCCAAGATACCCACGAGCAACAGGCTGAGTGCGGGAATCACCAGGGCGGTCAAAATTCCCACTAGCACTAAAGTGAGAATTCCCCAACCGAGGCTGGGCAGAACTCGCGATCGCGCCGTTTCGCCCAGATTTTGCGTCCAGTCGGGAACCAGCCACAGCAGCAGCAACCCCACCAAACTTAAGGCGATCCAACGCTGCAAGGTTTCCCACACCACTTGTCCCGCATCAGGGGAAACCTCCTCGGGGGGCGAGGGTTTCACCACCACCACCTCACCGCCGATTGTAGCTTCCGGAGCGATATTGGCGGCGGCAGTTGCGGGATAGCTCACATTACCTTGGATCTGCGCCTCAGCAGCGAGGGTGAGACCCGAGGGAACTTCCGGGATGGGTAACGGCGTATCAAACATTCCCGGAGACGCGAAATTGTTTCCGCCCACCTTCGCATCCAGGTTTCCTCCCACCGTTCCCTGCACTTGCAAGGCGCTGGTGGTGAGTTGTGCCGTTTCTCCTACGGTGCCGGCAAGGAGTGCCTGGGACCCCATAAAGGCTACATTGCCCCCTATGGTGCTGCCGGTCTGGGTTTCCAAACTCAGCCCCGCCGCAACCAAATCGTCTCCGATGCGTGCTTCCGGTGCCAGCATTAACACTTGCCCCGCGATTCGCACATCATCTCCTACCGCACCGGCAATTTTTACCGTTTGACCCGCCGCGATTAAATCTCCTTCGATCGCGCCGTTGATAATGAGCTGTTCCCCGGCGAGAATGGCATCGCCGCCCACTGTGCCATTGATGGTGACGGTTTCTCCCGCCGCGTAAAAGTCATCGGCGATCGCTTCTGAAGCCGGCACCACGACTTCGCGATCGCTTTCGCTCACTAGAGACCACGCTGGCGGGATACCACTGAGTCCGATTAATAACGCCAACCCCGTCAGAAATAGCAGCGTTCTTCTAATTGCACTTCGCAAGAGTTGCATCCTCCCTTTTTCAATTCTTTTTTTAGTTTAGCCTGCATATTCTATAATGGCAATTATTGGTTGTTAGCGTATAGAATTATCGGTTTGTTTAATCTAAAAAAGCCCTATTGATTTAAAGAGGCGCGGTTTCCTTGAACAATGGCAGTTTTGAGAAATCCACCGATTAAAATCGACCACATACTGTCGAGAATGTAACCACCGATTAGTTCTGCCACGCCCACGGCGATAATCCCATAACTGAGATATACACCGCATCGAGAAGCAATGCGGGTGGCGGTTTTCCAGTTGCCGGTGAGTTTCCAGACTAGGGCGCGGAACCAGCGCCCGCCATCCAGGGGAAAACCGGGAAGCACTTTAAACATGGTTAACATGCCATTCATCCAGGCGAGAGCATTGGCAATTCCCGTCACCGCCACACTCCACCCCGCGCGGTTGCCCCACCACCCGAGGAACGCATACAAAAGCACGATCGCCACCAGGGTTATCAGTCCCCCCCCGGCAATTTGCAGTTCGTCTTGCGGATTTTCAGTATAGGGGCGCGATCGCCAGATTCTGCCAAAAATCAATAAGTTAATTCCGCTCACCGGAATGCCTTTCGCCCTCACAACTAAAGCTTGGGAAAGTTGATGGGCAAACACAGACGCCATGAATAACAGGGTTTGCATCACGCTCATCCCCAAATGCGTGCTGGGGGATAGATGGGGGAATTGGTAGGGAAATACGATGGCGGTAAAAGTCCACAGGATGAGGGCGAAAATAATCATCCAGCATAAGTCTATTCGCACTTTTAAGCCCAAGAGGGAGGTCAATCGAAAGGTTTGCATACCATCCTTGCCTAGTTAAAATTTTAGTCCAATCTCATAGAACTGCGAAACGGCGATCGCCGATCTACAATTCTGAGGGGTTTACTCCTTCAATATTCTTTCATCGAACTTCCCCCCAAATCCACCCTCTATGGGTAGAATTTCCCCTCTTTCTCGGGAAAGATCGCAACTGAAGCCTAAAATCAGCCGATGACAACCTGCTGTGACCCCTCGCCCTCGCCCTTCCCCGCGTTCCCCTCGTTCCCCTCCAGAGATACCGCCTCCCCGCCGTGGGTGGCACAATTGACTCCTTTTCTTTAACACCAGAAAAAAAGTCATCAATTGTGGTATAATAAATCCGCATCAAATATCAACTTTAACTGTAATCTCTGCACCCCAAAAAACTCACACAATTGGCTAAATTCTCTACCCCTAGGTAGAGTGCAAAATGGCAAAAAACAATTATCATATCGGGGATGGTATAAGAAAAGAAAGAAAAGAAAATGAATCGCCCCTCCTTAGCAACTGCCACGCAACCTACCGCAAGCGAAAGGGAAAACCGAAACGGTCAAAAGAATACCGAAGTCAGCGCTTTACCGGAAATGTGGGCGTTGGCGGCGGAACGATTTGGCGATACCGTGGCGTTATATGACCCCCACGGGAAACCGGAAGCGAAACTCACCTATTCCCAGGCGCGCGATCGCATGGTGAAATTTGCCGTGGGGTTGCAACAGTTGGGGGTCACACCGGGCGATCGCGTGGCCTTGTTTTCGGAAAATAGTCATCGGTGGGCGATCGCCGATATGGGCATTATGACTGCTGGCGCAGTGGATGTAGTGCGAAGTTCCAACGCCGATAAAGACGAACTACTTTATATCCTCAGCAATAGCGAATCCACCGCTTTAGTAGTGGAGAATCAAGCTACCCTGAAAAAGCTGCGGGAAGGACTGAATGACTTGCCGATCGCGGTGGTTATTTTGCTCTCCGATGAAGAACCGGAAGCGGATAATAATTTAAGCGTTCTCAATTTCAATCGGCTGATAGAAACCGGAGGCGATCGCGAGTTAGAACCAGTAGAACAAACCCCCGACACTTTAGCGGCGCTGATCTACACATCGGGAACCACCGGCAAGCCAAAAGCGGTGATGCTTTCTCATAGCAATTTACTCCATCAAGTGAATAACTTATCCGCCTTCGCCAAGGTGAAATCCGGCGATCGGGTTTCGAGCATTCTTCCCCCTTGGCATATCTACGAACGGGCGATCGAGTATTACATTCTTTCCCAAGGCTGTACCTTAGTTTACACCAATTTGCGCCACGTCAAGCGCGATTTAAAAGCCCAAAAAATCAATTATTTTGTCTCCGTCCCTCGCTTATTAGAATTCATCCACGACGCAATCGAAAAGCAGTTAGGCAAACAATCTCCCCAAAAACAGCGACTCGCGAAGTTTCTAATGTCTGCCAGTCATCGCTACATCCAAGCGCGCCGAATCGTCAATAACCTGAGTTTAGACCGTCCAAATCCTTCCGGATTTCAGCGCCTCCGCGCCCGAGGAGAAATGGCATTTTTCTGGCCGCTGCATCGCTTAGCCGAGAGAGTAGTTTATCAAAAAATACGCCAACAAATGAGTCCGGAATTAAAGCTAACCATTTGTGGCGGTGGCACTCTCGCCATGAGTTTGGATACCTTTTACGAAACAATTGGCATTGAAGTGCTGGTAGGTTACGGGTTGACCGAAACCTCCCCAGTTTTAACCGCAAGAAGTCCCGATTGTAACCTGCGCGGATCCGCCGGACAACCGATTCCCGCGACGGAAATTCGCATCGTCGATCCGGAAACCAAAGAAACGTTACCCCAAGGCGAAAAAGGATTAGTTTTGGCGCGAGGTCCGCAGATTATGCAAGGCTATTATCGCAATCCAGAGGCGACGGAAAAAGTCATTGATGCCGAAGGGTGGTTCAATACAGAAGACCTCGGTTGGTTGACGGTGCAAGACAATTTAGTGCTAACCGGGCGGGCGAAAGATACCATCGTGTTGAGCAATGGCGAAAATATAGAACCGCAACCCCTGGAACGCGCCTGTGCCCGCAGTCGGTATATCGACCAAATCACCATTATCGGACAAGATCGGCGATCGCTCGGTGCCTTAATCGTCCCCAATTTCGATGCTCTGAAACAATGGGCGAAAGAGAATCAAGTGTCCCTAGATTTACCCGATTCTACCGACTCGAACACCGAATCGGAAAGGGTTTTCGATGCCGGAAAAAATGAAGCCGTCGAATCGTTATTCCGAAAAGAAATGGAACGGGAAATCAAAAACCGCCCCGGATATAATGCCAACCAGCGCATCGGTTCGTTTCGCCTTCTTTTAGAACCCTTTTCCCAAGAAAATGGCATGCTCACCCAAACCCTCAAAGTGAAGCGCAATGTGGTGCTGGAACGCTATAAAGAGACAATCGAGCAAATGTTTTCTGGATAGGTCACTGGGGAAAAAACCCAGCTAAAGTCGTAGGGTGGGTAGACCCATCCTACATGACTTCATTTGAAAAAAATTAATTGGATGCGGCTAGTATTTGTTCGATTTATATTAAGTAGTTTTATTGACAGGTTTTGGCGGTCAAAACAGCATATCCTAACGGACATTAAAGGCAACATGCGAGAGCCAAGGGGGCGCGCCAATGCGTTCCCATTTACAACGCCTTAGATCCCCACACCCATCACCCCGTGCCACCGGATCCGAAATTTGCCTGCGATTTAGGATTTTTAGGCAACCGACTGAGCGATCGCGTTGCCGATATCCTGCGTCAACTCACTCCCGCACAAGCAACGGCGATCGGAGAAACGGCCCGCAAGCGGGTTTTCGCCGAACATACCTACAGCCACCGAACGGGAACAATTGACAGCCGGGAGGGGTGGCGCACCGACCCTATCCCGGATTGCCTCACATTATCGCTCCCGATAAAATTCCCCCGATCGCGCGAGATGCCCCTCCTGCACCGCATCGTCTAACTTCTGGCGAGCGTCTGACGTTTGCAGGTTCAGTGCCTCTGCCAGTTCTGGGGCGGTGATGCGTCCCCAGTATGTAGTATAGGCGATCGCATCGGTAGCGGAGCGCTGGGGTTCGGTCTCCGGCGAAATGTGAGCGATCGCGTCGCGCAGCACTTTGTAAGGGCGAAAGCCTACCAGCAGCACCGCTCGTCCATTCCGGGGTCGCAAGATGAGGGCGGGAAAGCGACCGCTCCCGCGATAGCGCATATCCTTGATATCCTCCCGGAAGGCTTCCACCGTCTCCGCACTGTCCAGGTCTTCCTGGAATTGCCCCAGGTCGATCGCCCCAGACAGTTCCTCCGCCAGTTCCCACAGCACCTCGTCACGGGCGATATTGCGCTGTTCCACCATCACCGCCTCGCGCAGGCGACGCAGATATACTTCCGCCACGGTGTTGCCTTGTTGTTGGGCGGCTTTCACCGCCAGACATGCCGGATAAGAGGAGTTCGGCGGGTCTTCTACCCAAATCCCTTCGCGCACGGGCATCCCGGTGATATCCCGAATCTGAACCCACAGCGGTCCCATCTGCACCGGGCGACAAATATCGTTGAGCGGGTCGCTAAATTTCTGCCAGTCGGGAATTAAGCCGCCCATCGCGTAACGCCACTGTAGGCGATCGCCAAACTCGTAGCGCAACCGCCGCCACTGCGGTTCGATCGCCCAACTCCAGGAACACAGCGGATCGGTGTAATAGGTAATTTCGATATCCGACGGCATCGATTCCACCGCTTCGGTTTCCGAGGGAACTTGCAGCGGATTGTCGGTTGTCTCACTTGTGGCTTCGGGACTCAGTACCATGTATTGACCTCCTAACTCTATTTTCAACGGCGAATTTCTCAAACAATGAGAGAATTAAACCAGCGGTGGGGAGAGGCACCCTTATGCCCCTCCCCGCACAACGATTGGCTTAACCCGCCAAAGCCCGATCGCAGGATTTACCCCTTCTGCGATCGCTTACTTTGATTGCGGACTGTTTTGCGCTTGTTTCGGACTGGCTAAGGTGTTTTCCCCATAGGCAGACCACTGGTTTGAGTGATGTGCCATTGCAGATTTCACCTCTTGCGATCGCTTCTGGCTCAGCTCCTTGTTCTTGCGCGCCACTTCTTCTTCGCTGTGCTTGCTGCCTTGCACGGGGTAATTCTCCGATAACCCCTTGCTCTTCACCACATGGTCTACCGGATCGTCAATATATACCCATTGTTCCCCCGACTCCCACGGGCCTTGGCCTTCGTTCCAGGAACCGCGCGCGCTGGTTCCGTTAGACATGTTGAAGTACAGGTGACTGTAGCGCGGATCCCCTTGCAGCACTCCCGGCGGGAAATTGGGTTCGATGGTATCTAGGGCTGCCGAGAACATCTTGAAGTGAGAGACTTCCCGGGTCATCAAAAAGCGCAGGGTGTCGTTCACATAGGGATCGTCTGTGTACTGCATCAAGTATTCGTACACGATTTTGGCGCGCGACTCGGCGGCAATGTTCGATCGCAGATCCACCGTCAGGTCGCCATTCGCCGTCACGTAAGAGCCACTCCACGGCATTCCCTGACTGTCGGTCACCGTCGGACCCCCGCCAGAACGTGCCATTAATTGCGGCCCGGTCATCGCTACTTGATGCACGATGTTCTCCCGCTCTTCTTTGTTACCATTGAGAAAGCGCATGATTTCGCTATTCGCCGCCGCCTCTTTCAGGTCGCTGTTGATGCCATCTAGCAACATGGTAATCGTGGCACCGACAATTTCTAAATGGCTGAATTCTTCCGTGGCGATATCCATCAACATATCGTACTTTTCCGGGTACGGCTGACGGGCACCAAAAGCTTGGGTAAAATACTGCATCGCTGCCTTCAATTCCCCATTCGGACCGCCAAATTGTTCTAAAAGCAAACTGGCAAAGCGCGGATCCGGACCGGAAACCCGCGCGTTGTATTGTAACTCTTTGACGTGATAAAACATGTGTTTTCCTGGAATAATCTTTGGTTTTTACAAAGGAGCGGCTTCAATTTCGATCGAGTTGTTTTGCCTGAGTCTTTCTGCTGATTCGCAGAACCATTGGCTTTGGATGAGCCTGACCTCTTTTCACAGGTTAGTCTTTCTGCGCTCCTCTCTTTTATACCCCAGGGATGATTTTCCAAAAAATTGAGTTGATTTCCCCTAAACCCACCGCGATCGCCTCCCCTCAAATCTCAGCCGGTCTCTTGTTTTATTTAAGAAACCCGACCCACTGTTTTGTATCTTTTATTCGAGCTTTATCTATACCTATGGGAAGATGAGAAAATCCCCTCGGAGCGCTACGGTGAAAGTTCAACTCCTAAACTGTTGCCCGAGGGTCATCTCTAACTGTCGGCAGTGGTGGAGAATGCCCATCCTACTCTCAAACCACCCTCTATTTTTTCAGCGTTTATCCTTCCGTGTTTTATCGATGACCAACAATTTTTTTAACTTCTTTTCCTTGTCCACCCGCTTTGTTATGGTGGCAGAAAGCATTATCGATCGCGATAATTTTTCCCAGGAGGCGATCGCCAGTCCCGCTGTCAAAATTTTGAACTGGAATGTCGCCAAACAAAATAACACCCCCGCTTGGACCAGAGACTTTTTTCACATTCTCGAAACCTATCAACCGGATTTGGTCTGCTTGCAAGAAATTGGCCTCAATACCCAAACCAAATCGATTTTAGCCTTAGAATCAATGGGCTGGAACTTTGCCCCCAATTTTCGGGATACTTATACCGATAACTATTGCGGCATTTTAACCGCCTCGCCCGTCAAACCAATCGCCAGAACCGCACTGCTGACCCAAGATTGCGAACCTCTGACCAATACGCCAAAAGTTTCCTTGATTGTCGAATATGCGATTGCCAAGCGCGATCGACCCCTGTTAGTCGTCAACACCCATGCCATTAATTTTGTCACCTCCGAAAAATTTGCAGCGCAACTGAATAAACTCGAACAATTTCTCCACCGCCGATCCGAACCGATCGTCCTGTGTGGGGATTTTAATACCTGGAGTCAGCGGCGACTGAGATTGCTCAATTTAATGGGCGATCGCTTGCACTTAACCCCGGTGCAGTTTTCTCCCCCGGCACAAACCCATCTGAAAACCTTTTTCGCCTCTCCCCCGTTAGATTGGATTTACTATCGCGGGTTGTCTCAAAAACCAGCAAGTGCTACAGTCTTCAAAGAAATTACCTCCTCGGATCACACACCGATGGGGGTGGAACTTTTGCTATAAAACCAACCAAAAAAAAGATAAAATGCCATCAACCCTTGACACAGAAGTGCCAAGCGGGGGAACAATTTGGGGAGTGACAACATGAGAATTGTAATTGCGATAGTCTTGTTAATTCATGGGCTGGGAATTGCCACCGCCGCTCATGCGGTGATGCGGGTGCGATCGTCCCGAGGTGCCATTGCTTGGGCGCTTTCCCTGTCCACTTTTCCCTATATTGCTATTCCCCTCTACTGGACTTTTGGCAGAAATAAATTTCACGGTTATGTGGAAGCGCACCGCAGCGCAGACAGCGAGTATCAAACAATCATTCAACAACTCGATCGCGAAATCTATCAATGGCAAATCGACCCGCCCCGGCGTTTTGCTTCTTTAGCGAAACTCACTGAAGCCCTCGATCGCTTTCCGTTTACCTGCGGGAATTCGACGAAGTTACTCATCAATGGCAAGGAAACCTTTCCGGCAATTTTGTCTGCCATAGAATCGGCTACGGATTACATTCTGATTCAATTCTATATCGTGCGCGATGACCGGGTGGGTCAGAAATTTAAACAGGCGTTGATTGAAAAGGCAAACCAAGGGGTTCGGGTTTATTTTCTCTACGACAAAATCGGCTGTTATGCCCTGCCCAATCGGTATGTGGAAGAGCTGCGATCGCGCGGCATAAAAATGAGAGCATTTAAAAGCACAAAAGGACAATGCAATCGGTTTCAAATTAATTTCCGCAATCATCGCAAAATTGTCGTCATTGATGGTAAAATTGGATTTATTGGCGGCTTGAATATCGGGGAAGAATATGCCAGTAAAAAACCCCCGTTGAGTCCTTGGCGGGATACTCATTTGCAGATAGTTGGCCCTGCGGTGCAATGCCTTCAAATTGCTTTTCTGAAAGATTGGTATTGGGCCGTGCGCGACATTCCCGAGGTCTGCTGGCAGGTGAAATCTACTGCTGGGAAAAACGAAACCGCACTGGTAGTGCCTAGCGGACCGGGAGATAAATTTTCCACCTGTACCCTGTTGTTTGTCAGTCTGATTAATGCCGCGCGCGATCGCTTGTGGATTACCACCCCTTATTTCGTCCCTAACGAATCCATATTAACGGCGCTGAAACTTGCAGCATTGCGCGGAGTAGACCTGCGGATTTTATTGCCCGATCGCCCGGACCACTTGCTGGTTTTTCTCGCCTCTTTTTCCTATGCTGCCGAAATGATTAACAGTGGCGTCAAGGTCTATCGCTATCGCGCCGGCTTTTTGCACGAAAAAGTTCTGTTACTCGATGACCAAATGGCTGGCGTGGGCACCATAAATCTGGACAATCGCTCGTTTCAGCTAAATTTTGAGATTATGGCTTTTATTCTCAATTGCGGTTTTATTACCCGTATTGAGAAAATGCTAAACACTGACTTTAACAATTCCGACTTAATCTCCTCATCGGAAATGAAAACCAAGCCTTTATGGTTTAAATTAGCGGTTCGCGTCGCCCGTCTGATGTCCCCGATTCTGTAATCCTGGGGGGCTTTGTCAAACCAATCTGGCGCAATTGATATCAACCCTTCCCGCAAAAAAAAAAGGGCGCATGTTCCTGCGCCCCGAGGAAAACCATGAGGTAAGTTTTATCTGCTTTTTTGGGTTAAGAAACAAACACTTGGGCTTCCCATTCTCCCAAATCCACCACTAAGCGATTGTCTTGTACTTCCAAATCGTAATCTTTCGTCCATTCGTGCCAGGTTCCGTTGTGGGGACAATCCGTCACTTCATATCCCTCGAGAAAATTATCGGAAAAATTGGCAACCACAACCAGGCGCGTTCCTTCGTCATTCCACCGAATGTAGGCGAGCACTTTATCCTCGGGATTTTCGTGGAAAAACTCGATATTGGAAGAGTGCAACGCCGGATTGTCTTTGCGTAAGGCAATTAATCCGCGATAAAATTCCCACAAATTGCGATTGCGGTCATTTTCTAACAAAGACCATTGCACGTCGCATTCGGCATTCGGATTTTCGTGGTCTGCTTGACCGAATTCATCGCCCATCCACAGCATGGGGACGCCCATTGCGGTCATTAATAAAACAGCTCCTAATTTAGCCCGTTGAAAGGCGGCATCATCTAAAATTTCGCGATCGCCTAATTCCGCCAAAACATGCGGGTGGTCGTGATTGGAGATATAATTAATCGCATCTGTCGCCGCCAAATATCCGTCGCGCTTCCCATCAATTGCTTTCTTGAGTTCCTCTACATCGAAGGTGTCGCCGCAAATATGCCCCACTATATGATAGCGAAAGCTCTCGTGCCAACAGGCATTCATCGGCGCGTCTAATCCCGCCGCAATACTGGAATCATCGGGAATATTTTCCCCAATATTATAAAAGGGTTTCGGTCCGGCGGTGTTTCTCGCTTCCTGGGCGATCCACTTCATAAAATCGCGATTGGCGAGTTGACGCAATGCATCGTAACGAATGCCATCGATATGATATTCGCTGACCCAAAAACGCACCACATCGCCGATAAATTCCCAGGCGGGTTTAATGTCGAGATTCTCGTCGTAACGATCGTAATTAAATTCCGGACCCCAATAATTATCCGCATCGTCGGGGTAGTGGCGATCGTGATAATACCAGTAATCGCGATCGATTAACAATAACGGGCATTTATCTTCTGAATGATTGTAAATTCCGTCGAGAATGACGCGAATTCCGCGCGCGTGGCACTCGTCGATTAAATGCTTTAACTCTGCTGTAGAACCGTAGCTCGATTCTGTGGCAAAATAGTGGCGAACGTTATAGCCCCACCCTTTATCTCCCGGGTGTTCGTTCACCGGCATCAACTCCAGGGCGTTTATTCCCAAATCTGCCAGATAATCTAATTTTTCGGTCAGTGCTTTGTAACTCCCGCGCGAAATTGAATCTCCTATCCCGCCACAAAAGTCCGCCGCATGTATTTCGTAAACCACTAACTCGTCATTGGGCGGTAGCCATTTGTCGTCATGCTGCCAAACGTAGGTATCTACAATTCGCTCGCCATCTTTAATTCTGACCACCCCATTTTGTTGGGAATCGTTAATATCCGTGGCGTAGGTATCGATGATTTCTACCCATTCATCGGGGTCGAGAAACCAGCTTTTTGACCGAACGCGGTATTTGTATTCATAAACCCCATCTTCTAATTCCACGGTGGTGCGAAAATTTCCCCGGTCGTCTTTTTCCATCGGTATCTCTTCCCAATCGGAAAAAGACCCTTTCAGGGTTGCTGCTTTATTATAAGGTGCAAATAAGGTGAATTCAATCGGGGTTGCCATTTTAAACCTCTCTTTTCTTCTCAACCAATCTATACAACTCTCGTAAATCCTCGCCGATCGCGAATCCATTCCGCGAAATCAGCAAGGGTCTGTGTTTTTTTACGTTTTTGTATCCCCGGCGTCTTTCCTATCGCTCTCGTTTCTCTGGAAGCCAGGGTGAGACATTCCGTCGGAAATTTCCCACTTCCTAGCACGATCGCTCCTTGTCATTTTTGCCGACCCCGGGGCATCGTTTGTGCTTTTATAATAACATTGTTGCCGCAATTTTGCGGTTTATATCTACCGCTAGATAGATTTTTGGTAACAGCCGATTGTCGCTTTCAATACGCGGAGCTGCCCTGCACCACTCTTTGAGGGTTTTGTTGCAGCAGCGCCTTCCCTTCTGGGAAATTTCTGCCTTTGGGTAGAGGCGCGAGCTATTCTTTCGGTAGAGGGTTTTCTCCCTCATGCGGGTTAAGCTGAAAAATGTGCCGATCGCGCGATGGCTCCCTCGATAATTTTTTGGCATTTGAAATTTTTTGCTTGTTTCCCCCGAACCCTTCCTTTCGATAGAAGGGTAGAGGCGAGAAGGGCTGTAAACTAAACAGCAGTGAAAGGGAATCTTAAATCCCGGATAACAAACCCAACAAATTTAATTGCGATCGCCCAGCTCACTGCGCCGACCGTCCACCTTTATTCAATCCTTAAACTGATGCCAGACGCAACCGCTATTAACCCCACTGATGCCTTCCCCTTTCCCTAAATCGAGCGCATTCGGGATGAGTGATATGCGAACTGGCTTGGGGGAGCGAATCGCCGCATCGGCGCGCGCGATCGCACGACACACACACTATCACACAGGAGAAACATCATGGCACAACATAATTTAAACCACATGCGCGTCGCCATCTTAGTCACCGATGGTTTCGAGCAAGTGGAAATGACCGAACCGCGCCAAGCTCTCGATCGCGCCGGCGCAAAAACGGTACTCGTCTCCCCACAATCCGGACAAGTGCAAGGCTTCCATCATCACGACAAAGGCGATCGCTTCCCGGTGGATATGAGCCTGGATGACGCTAACCCCGATGAGTTCGATGGGGTGGTACTTCCCGGGGGCGGATTGAATGCGGATTCCTTGCGGGTTAACCCCAAAGCGCAAGCGTTTGTCAAGCGCATTGACGAAACCAACCGTCCGATCGCGGTAATTTGTCACGGTGCTTGGTTGCTAGTGTCGGCGGAACTGACCCCAGGTCGCACTTTAACCAGCTATCACACCATTGTGGATGACATTCGCAACAGTGGCGGAAACTGGGAAGACCGCGAAGTGGTGCGCGATCGCAACTGGGTCAGCAGTCGCAACCCCCGCGACTTACCCGCTTTCAATCGCGAAACCCTCGAACTATTGGCCCAGCAACAATCCCAAAAACAACCCCAAGCGGTGGGATAGAAATCGGTTAACCCTTTCCCGGGGTGGGTGGCGACTCTTCTCCCTACCCCAGTTTCCCTCGCGTGCATCCACACCGCAACCGATGCAGTTTAGCTAAAATCGCAGAAATTTATGGCATCCAATCCAGATAAACCCAATCGGGTCAACGTTATAGAAAAGGGCAATATATATTTCTGCTATCGTCCGAAAGTGGAGACCGATTCTGTCACCGGACTTGCGGACCTACAGCGCTTCTACATGGTACTCAAACCCCACGAAAAGCCATCCTATCGCTTGATGGCGATCGGGTCAAAACACCTGCCCGAAATCAACGATGGTGGAACACAAATCTGGGGGTTTGTGGAAAGCGTCAGCGACTCTGCTGAAAAAATCGAAGCCGGTCTGCGCCGTACCACTTACCAAACCAAAACGCGCGGCGATCGCCATCAACCCGCCGCCCGATCCGTGGGTGAAGGGGTCTACGATATCGTCAATCATCACGGTCACACCCATTTAGCCTACGCCCTGGAGTTACCCGAGGATCCGGGGGAAGCGCAAGGGGAACTCAATATTGCAGAACAAGCCAGTTACATCTTGCAAATCAAAAATCCGGAAAAACCTTCTCCCCAAGCCACCGCGAAGCGATCGCAGCAAAAGCCACAATTGCCGAAAACCCTGCAAGAACGCTTTGCGTCTCGTCGCTTTATCGCCGCAGATCCGCCGGATTTTCTCGACTACGAAGGTGCTGAGATGCTGTTAATTGCTGCTAGCGCCGATGTGTCCGAGGAACTGGGCGTGGAACTCGATCCCCAAGAAGAATCCGAATCCACGGCGGAAATTCTCAACGAGAAAGCGGATGCGAAAAACTCGCCATCCCATCGAACCCCTGCTAACTGGGGAATGGCGCTAAACTCTGGTGCTTTCTGGGGCGGTTTTATTCCCCCCTGCGACTTCCGATGGGCCTCGCTTCCCCGCCTATCGGTTAGAGATGGTTCTGTCAATCTCTACCCCATCGCCACCGTGGCGATCGCTGCCACTTTTTAATAATTTTCTCCCGAACTCATCCGCTTACTTTTTCCCGTTTCCAACTCTCCTGCTTCGGGTTAAATTATCGGCATTATCCGGCTTTTTCAAACAATATTAAGATAAACTTAAAAAAAGCTTTGTCTGACCTGAACTATGATAGCTTATTTGAGACTGAAAAACATCGGTTAACCTTATGGAATTCAAAAGTCCTGCCTTTTTTATCGGCAACACTCTCCCTTCAAAATACACTTGCGATGGCGAAGATATTTCGCCGCCACTGAGTTGGGGGACGCCACCGGAAGGGACGAGTAGCTTTACGTTAATTGTGGAAGACCCGGATGCCCCCAACCGCAGTTTTACCCACTGGTTGGTTTACGATATTCCGGCAAATATTCGTCACCTGCCCGAAGGAGTGCCCACGGAATCCTCTTTAGACCGGGGCGGCGTCCAGGGGAAAAACGACTTTGGCAAGGTCGGATATGGCGGTCCTTGTCCCCCCAGCGGCACGCATCGCTATTTTTTCAAGCTCTATGCCTTGGATAGCTTGTTGAGTTTAGCCCCGGGTGCAAGCAAGGCAGAAGTAAAAGCGGCAATGGAAGGCCATATTTTAACGGCGGTAGAACTCATGGGGCGCTATGCGAAACAGTCAGCTTAAAACTGCATGGATGAGATTTGCAGCGCTTTTTGCACCGGGTTTTCTCGGGTGGAACAAGGATAACTGATGTTCGGCTTCTTTCGTTAATTCTGCGCGATCGCTCCTCTCTCATCCCGGCGATCGCTTCGCAGGTCGAGACCTGAGATTTCCGGTCTTTACCTGCGAAATTGCTTGGCAATCGGCGGCCAACGAATTGCAGATTGCCAACCCTAAAGATGAATAGCCCTCGGGACTTATGCTAAAATCCACTCAGCTTTCAGGTTGAAAAACCGCCGAGATTGTGAAAAATCTGCTGAAACAGTACACAATCTCGAAAAGTCCAAGGCAGATGGTGTTCACATGGCGAAAGTCTACAGCACGCAGGAGTTAATCGACATCTTAGCTCAGGAGCGCCGCGCCTGTCTGAGAGGGGATCGCCTGAACTTATCTGCGACGCCCGCGATTGGGCTGCCGGTGGTTGACTATTTCCTCAAAGCAGAAGGCTTGCAGAAATTCACGGCATATCAAGATTTTAAAGCGGCGGTTCACGAGTATCAGCGATCGCATCAAGTGTCGGGACTGGTGTGGCGTGACATCGCCCTGAAAGGAAAAACCCTAACCTATCCGCAACTCGACGATCAACTGATTTGCCTCCCGTGCGATCGCGAGACCCTGAAAGCCGCCAAAGCCTCGATCTTAGAATTTTGGGAAGGAGTCACCGCAGAGATGGACTTGTATTTGAGGGTCAATCATGGGGCGGACTATCGGCAGATTTCCCCCGGGGATGTAGCGGCGATCGCCCGCAAAACCGAATGGGCCACCCTGTTTAAATGGGAGAAATCCGACTTTCTCGAAATCCTACTGCAACTGGGATGGGGCAAACCCGAAGAAGCCTCCTATCGGCGATCGTGGCCCGATTCGGGTAGCGAGTCCATTCATGCAGTCAAACCCGGGAATCAACCCATTTGTTAGGGTGAGTCATCAAAAATTCGCCTCTCGGGAGAATCGAATCGATCCGCAACGCCAGATTGATTTCACCCACAACTCTTGTATTCTTGAAAGAGTGAATTTAACGGAGATTTTCCGTTCGATTTCCCCTTGACAAAATCACGTTGTTATGCAATAGGATATTGGCTGACCCGCGCGCGGCTAGCTATTCTTGCCGTTCGATCCAGCCCGCATTGAACCCCACTCCCGCGAGTAGTCAGGGACTCCGTAGAAACCAACCCCATGTCTAAAGCCAGGGGCTTGTACTTCTAACCACCTGACCAGCCTAAA
>NZ_JAJENT010000417.1:0-9303 GCF_035615515.1 Phormidium sp. CCY1219 | reverse complement strand
TTATTAGGATTAATTTACAGAACTAGAACTGTGGGCAATATGGCTGATAATATTGAAAAAGCTATTGCGGCTCATCAGCTTGCTTTAACCGTTTATACGAAAGAGAAATTTACAGAAAAATGGGCAAATACTCAAAATTATCTCGGACTAGCTTATTGCGATCGTATTCAAGGGGATAAATCGAATAATATAGAAAAATCCATCGCTTTTCATCAACAAGCCTTGACTTTTTTTACTAAAGAAAATAATCCTGAAAAATGGGCGCATACTCAAATTTATTTGGGCAATGCTTATATTGATCGCGTTCTAGGTAAAAAGTTAAACAATTTACGGACAAGCATCAACTATTACCAATCGGCATTAACTGTTTTCACCAAAAAACAGTATCCAGATAACTGGGCTTTATGTCAAAATAATTTGGGGGAAGTTTATAAAAATCGAAGTTTAGGCAATCATCAAGAAAATCTTAGAAAAGCTTTAGCAGCTTGTCTAGATAGTTTAGAGTTAATGAAAAAAGATGAATATCCTGAACTCTGGGGAAGATTAAACCTAAACCTTGGAGATATTTACATAAGACTATCTACCTATCAATATTCAAAAGATTCTCTTATAAAAGCCAAGTTTTATTACGAAGAAGGCTTGAAGGTATTTCCCAAAGAATCTAATCCAGAACGATGGGCTACAACCCAACTATGTTTAACCAATGTTTATGAGATGAAGACTGAAAATTTTAACTATGAAGATTTTAAATACAACTTAAATAAAGTCGTTGAATTGTCTAATAATTCCCTGCAAGTTTTTACTCGCTCGGCTTTTCCTGAAAATTATGTAAGAGCTTTGGTGAATCTAGGAGTGGCTTATCTCAACAGCAAAAAATATCAATCGGCCTACAATGCTTTTGCCGAAGCGGTCGATACAGTGGAATATTTGCGCGGGGAAATTATCTCTGGGGACGAAGCAAAACGTAAATTTAATGAAGAATGGATTAAACCGTATGTACTCATGGTTGAAACTTGTATTCAATTAAACCGCCGTAATAAAGCCTTAGAATATGCCGATCGCAGCAAAGCCCGGAACCTGACCGAACTCATCGCCACTCGCGACGCATATCCGGGCGGAGAAATCCCTGCCGAAATTCGCCAACGGTTGCAACAACTGCGCCAAGAAATTGCCGAAGAAGATCGGCGACTCAAACAAGACCCAGACCCGGACTATGGCCATATCACCCAACTGCGGGAAGAATTCCAGGCCAAATATCCTTATAAACCCCTGGCATTTCAAGACATCCAATCTTTACTGGATGATGAAACCGCGATTCTGGAATGGTATATCCTGGGCGATAAATTCCTGACTTTTACCATAACTCCGAATCCCCCTCTAACTCCCCCTTTGGAAGGGGGAGAACCAGAACCCCCCTTTCAAAGGGGGGCAGGGGGGATTTCCCTCTGGCAGTCTTCACCAGAAGACTTCAAAACCCTCATCGACTGGGGAAACGCCTATCTCAACGACTATCGCCGCAACAAAACCCAATGGCAAGAGAATCTGCCTCAACGCCTAGAAACCCTTGCCCAAATCCTGCATTTGGATGAAATCCTGCATAACTTGCGGGAAACATTCCCCACCTGCAAAAAACTCATCCTCATCCCTCACCGCTTCCTGCACCTATTCCCAATCCATGCTTTGCCTGTATCCAATCCACAAGAGGGCACAAGCATTGCGCCCCTACAAGAATTATTCCCCAACGGGGTAAGCTATGCCCCCAACTGCCAAGTGTTGCAACAAGCCCAAAAGCGACAACAAAAACGCCCCAACTTTAACCAACTCTTTGCCATCCAAAACCCCACCAAAGACCTGAACTTTACCGATATCGAAGTGGAAGCGATTAAAAATTTCTTCGACCCTCACCATGTCCTCAAACACGACGAAGCCGAAAAAACTGCCCTTGATTTCCATAATGCCCACTGCACCCATTTTTCTTGTCACGGCTATTTCAATTTTGAAGATGCCCTGAAGTCTGCCCTAATTCTGGCCAAAAGCGAATTTGCGCCACCGCCACCAGAAGACGACCCTACCCGCTATATCCCTCTGAAAAATAAGAACCTCCTCGACTTGGGCAAATGCCTGACTATCGAAGATATCTTGCGACTCGACCTGACAAGCTGCCGACTCGTCACCCTGTCAGCCTGCGAAACCGGCATTACTGACTTCACCTCTACCAGCGATGAATATATCGGGTTGCCCAGTGGGTTTATCATGGCAGGTTCCCCCAATGTGGTCAGTACCCTCTGGACGGTGAATGATTTATCCTCTGCCTTGCTGATGATTCGCTTTTACCAAAACCTGAAAAACGGCGAAACCGTCCCCCTGGCTTTGAAACACGCCCAAATCTGGTTGCGGGATGCTACGGCTGAGGCATTGCAGCAATGGTCGAGTCAGCTAAAATTACGCTCTACCTATCGGCAACAATTGCGGCGCTTTAGTAAAATGGAATCAACGGCAAAACCCTTTAGTTCTCCTTATTATTGGGCGGGGTTTTGTGCGATCGGTGCGTAGTGGCGACAACCGTCGGGGAATCAATTCCCCGCCTAAAAGCTCAAGTCCGATAAATCGGACTGAAATTCAATCAAAATAAGGCTTTCAGTCGGTTTCAACTGACATCTGGCACCCGTTGCAACACCCGTCGGGGATTAAAATCCCCGCCTCAAAGCTAAAGTCCGATAAATCGGACTGAAATTCAATCAAAATCAGGCTTTCAGTCGGTTTCAAATAAATCGGATTGAAATTCAATCAAAATCAGGCTTTCAGTCGGTTTCAACCGACTTAAGCTATGAGACAGGGAATTTATTCCCTGGCGGACTGGCGGACGATCGGATCGAACCCAAAATTTTAGTCTAGACGCGCTAGTAGGAACAAAATCATGTCACTAGAAGACCAAACCATCCAAAACTTTATTACCTTGGTAGAGACTCAATGGCCTTTATTTGCCGACTGCCAAGCAGAATTAGAACAATTACAGGCAAATTTGCCCTCGGATAAAGAGGAAATGTCCGATACGATCGCCGACTGGTGTGAATCTCATCCCGCGATCCTGGATGCACTAGATGCTATCTCCCAACAACCGCAAAGCGATCGCGTTCCCGGACACCAAGGCAACGCCCCACCGCCACCAGACCCGAAACTGTATCAAGAAATGCTGCAAAATGCCATGCGTCGCAACCAACCACCGTCTAAAACCAAGCCATGAGTGAAGATTCCCTACCGGAATTTGTCGAAAATCCCAAACTCAGCTTATATGCGTTTCACCTCTGCCACGATATGGCATCAGCAGAAGGGGAACGGGTGGAAGATAGCGATCGCCTGTGGGAAAACTTCGCCAAACTGGGGCAAGAATTGGCGATCGAACCTTTAGACACCTGCCAGCAATGGCTAAACCTGCCGGAACACGGGGGAACCGTTCCATTTCGAGAACTGCTTTCAGAAGAAATTGGCCGTTGTTTGCGCTTTCCCATTCTGCCTGCGGACGCGAATAACATCCCAGAACCTCGCCACAACGGGGAACTTTACGCCCTGCAAATCCACGATACTTACGCCGCTGACCTAACATTTCGCTATTGCGGAAAAGTCTCTATTAATGAACTAAAAAATTTAAATCCCCAAGGAAAATTACTGCCCGATCGCATTCAAGCCTCCCTGGGGCAAACCTTGGTGTTATTTGCCAAACCGATCGTCAACGATACCAACCCAGAAACCCTGCGACAAGTGGCCGATCGCTGCTTAAACGCCTTACTCGCAGAAGCCGACCCCAAGTGGCAAAATTTATCTTATCTGGGCGACGGCCAACTATTAAATAGTCCCATCTTTGAATATGACAACTTTGACGAAAACCCGGCAAAATCTTGCCATGTAATTATCTGGCTAGACTGCCATCCCGACACCACAACCCTGGAAGCAGCGGGAGACTATTATCATCCTCTAATTAATCTACTTTGTTACCGCTGGAAAATCTGTTTTAGTTATTACCAAGCCCGCGATCGCTATCGAGATGCCAAAGCCGCTTATCACAAGTTAGAAAATAAAACCAAAGCCTTAAACAACTTACCCAGCGATGTATCCGAACGGTTAACTCTCCTCAAAAAATGGCTGTTGTCAACCAACCCGGAAGCCTTTACTTATGCCAGCTATATTCGAGACATCGAAGACCACCAAACTACCCTCATTACCAATTTCAAAAATTATACCATCTCTCTGAAACAAATCGATCGAGTTCCGGGCGACCATCAGTTAACTTGTTTGCAAAAGTTTAGCGATTCTCGCAGCAAGTTTCTCGGACAAATCGATACCGACCTTCATTATTTAATGCCGGGAAAAGTTCTGTTTGGCCAATACATTGCTACTCTGCGGGGAATTGTGGAAGTGGAACAAGCAGAAATCGATCGCGATCGCCAACAAACTGACCAAGATTTACAAGACCATATTCAGTCCATTGGCGTGGGAATTGCCGCAGGGGCGATCGTGGCCTCCACTTCTGGGTTAATCACCGAACCTTGGTATTTTCCCAACGGCGAAAAAATCGAAGTTCCTCTAATTCCCCATTCTCTAATCCCCCATCCATTTATTATTGGCTTTATCGCCAGTTTCTTATGTTCTGTCGGCGCTTGGTGGATTGCCAAAAAAGTGATTAAACAAAGGCGATCGCGTCAGAAAAAAATAGATTTGCGATCGGGTTTTTCGGAGTAACTAGACTCTCGGTTCACTATCAGCTCGAGCAGACAAGAAACCGGGTTTCTGGTTCTAGTGGGTGGTGAATTCGTCAAAATGTGGTGAAGAAACCCGGTTTATAATCCCTAAGACACCTGCGCCCTAGGATGTGGTTTTTGGCCGATCGCGTTTCAGCATGAAGCTGGCCACTACAATGCCAATTATCGCTAACCCCGCCATCGGATAAAAGGCATAGGTATAGCTACCAAACCAATCGCTCATTCGTCCCGCCACCAGGGTTCCCAATAACGCCCCCACGCCATAGGCGGTAAACACAATCCCGTAATTTTGGGCGTAGTCTTCGGGATTAAACAATCGCAGGGTACTCGTCGGCGCGATCGCCAACCATCCGCCCAAACAAAACCAAAACAGACAGAATGCAATCAAGTAGGTCGCCACTTGTCCCTCCCCTGCATTCACCATCAAAATACAAGCGATTAAAATCAACGTATAAGACCCGATCGCCACATACCGAGGTTTAAAGCGATCGGTCAACCAGCCAAACAGGGGACGACTCAACCCATTAAACAGAGCAAATAAAGCAACGCTTTTCGCCGCCAATACCGGATCGATCTCGATGAGTTCCTGACCCACCGAACTGGAAATTCCAATTGCACTCAATCCCACAAAGGTGCCGATAGTATAACATATCCACAGTCCGTAAAACGAGGAACTTTTCAGCAACGTTGTCGGATAGGTCTTGGGTGCGGAAGTTTTCTTGGCAGCGGACAGTTTCTCTGTGGGTTGCCAACAAGTGGGAGGCAATTTCATGGTGGTGGCGATCGCCAGAATAATCATCGTAAACGCCATGCCTAAAAACCGCAAGGTGGATTGAACATCGTAATTATCGATTAAGGTTTGGGCTAAGGGGGCGGTAATTAATGGAGATAAGCCAAAGCCTACAATTGTTGAACCCACCGCCAGTCCTTTTTTGTCGGGAAACCAGCGGGCTGCCACCACCATCGGCACACCGTAAGTAATGCCCACTCCTATGCCACCGATCGCTCCATAGGTGAGGGTTATGGTGACAATATTGCCGGCAAAGCTAGAGAGAATGTAGCCCAAACCCACTACTATCCCGCCAATGGCTGTCATTACCCGGCTGCCAACTCGCGGAATGTAAAATCCGGCGATCGGCATCAGGATAGCATAACAAACCAGTGCTACGGTGTAGGGTAACAGGCTTTCGGTAGCGCTCAGATTCAGTTGTTCTGCTAGGGGATTTCTAAAGACACTCCAAGAGTAAACCGTTCCCAAACAGAGCAAAACGGTCATTCCCAGGGGAATCAGCAGCCATCTTCCCCGCTCGGCGGGTAGTCCCAACAGTTTTAATGCTGAAGTATCGGGGGTAATTGTCATCGGCGATCGCTCCTTGATTAAGTTGATGCAAAAAAAAATTATCCCCCTTTCCGGGGACAATTGACAACTTCTGTGGGCACTCTTCTTTCTACCCAGTTTGCTCAACTCATGCTGTAACTGCTTATACCAGTTGGTGTCATAAAATTGTTACAATATTTTGCTTATCCGTTAACAATTCATCGCCTTTGTTGCTCTATTAAATAAATTTCTCATTTTTACCGAACCGACTCGCTTTACATCTCACCTCAGGGGTAGAATCCCTTTGCAATTTCCCCGCAATAAAACGGTGTAATTTGTTTTTTTGTTACCCGCTTTTGTTTGGATTGCTGTTTGAGAAAACCGTATCCCTCATCAACTCGAACCGTGGAATTTGCCCTGTGCAAGTCCTGCCATGCAATGCACGATTTGCAGGTAGAATGCGATCGCTCCGGGGGTCTCGCGCTCTCACGGGGAACCAGTTGCGGAATGTTTGCCTGCGGCCTAGTGGGGCGTGAGAAAGCGCCCACTAGGGTATTTGTCGCCCCCTGATGGCGCGAATGTGAAATTTTGTTAAGTTGTTCGGTGAAAGCTTGACTTATTTGCCCAAACAGGATGCGATCGCGCTTTCTAGCTCCTTGCGAGTCAACTCGGCAATCACAAACACCTCTTGCACGGTTTTTCCCTGTCTGGCAATGATTTTATATCCGCCGCGAATGGGCACGGAAATTTTTAACTTCATTTGCGGACAATGACCCTTAGCGCGTCCGATGACACCGGGCGTCACGGTTCGAATGCCCTTGCAAACGGTGAGTTTTTCGAGAACGGCAATTAAGCCGGGGATGTGGGTAGAATGATTGAGAACTAAGCGACCACTGGGGGGTTTGCCCATCGGATTTTACCAGGATAGAACGACTGCGAAAATGGTAGGGGAGGACGGTGCGCCCCCCAAACAATAGAGTGCAACCCCGCCGTGGGAATGGCTTATGCCTTTTCTAAAGGAGCCATCGTCAACCCAGCACGACTGAGTTGCTGATGGTACAGTTCAGCTTGCTCCAGTGGCCCCACCCAGACCGTCGCCTGACCTTCAAAGTGGACTTGGTTGGTCAATTCCCACGCGCGATCGCTGGTCATGTTCGGGATGTACTTCATCAAACACTCGGCGACATGCTGAAACGTATTAAAATCATCGTTTAGCACGATCACCTTGTAATTCGGATACGGTTTGGGGGTAACTTGACCAACTCGTTCGGGAGCAATTGTCGGGGCAGTTGCCATAGCTCGAAACTCTGCTGAAAGTACCCTACTCATAGAACTATTGAAAACGCTATCAAAAATATTACCTGAGCTTTATGCACTCTAGCTTAACAATTTCGCGCCACAGCATCAATCTCTGGCAAGCTTCAAAAATTTTTGCCTTGATAATGAACGATTTTTACGGGCGCTTGCTAACGCTGTAGCTCTTTACTCATAAAGATTTGCGCTTAAATGCCAGGACTTTTATTTCGCGCAACTATAGTCACAATCCTCCCGAACTACCGAAGCTTTCGCCACCCAGGGAGAATTGAGAATTGAGAATTAATCACTAGGGGTTGTTAGTTGTTAATTGGTAATACCGGAGAAATCCCCAAAGTCGGCGGAGGTGCGCTCTGCCGGTTTGCGCGAACCGGGGAACCCGAGAAACCCAGAGAAAGGCGAGAAAAAGGGTCGATAAAAATTGCCAGAATAATGTAATTTTGATGGGGATAAATTGTCAGAAAATAGGATATTTATGAGATTCTTTTTACGATTTAGGGAGTTTATCGGTGAGCAGATAGGTCATCATTTCACCTTTACCTTTAACAAAAATCACGCCGCGTTCTTCAAAGACAAATAAAGGCTTGAGGTATTGGTAGGTATGAGCGGTGACTTGGATGCGACCGGGGATGCCGTGAGATTCCATGCGGCTGGCGGTATTAACCGTATCACCCCATAAATCATAGCTAAACTTGCGGGTACCGATCACCCCGGCTTCCACCGGACCGGTATTGATGCCAATTCGCATCGAAATTTTTTCGCCATGCTTAGTGCGGAATTGATTGGAGATTGTCAACATATCCAGTGCCATATGAGCGATCGCCTCAGCGTGATCCGGGCGGGGAGTAGGCAAACCGCCCACCACCATATAGGCATCACCAATCGTTTTAATTTTTTCCAACCCGTACTTTTCTGCCAACTCATCGAATGCGGAAAAAATCTGATTGAGGAACTCCACCAATTCAGGGGGAGAGAGATGAGAAGAGAGCTCAGAGAAGCCCACGATATCGGCAAACAGGACCGTCACTTCAGCAAAATTATCAGCGATCGTGCGTTCGCCGGCTTTTAGGCGTTCCGCGATCGGTTTTGGCAGAATATTGAGCAAGAGAAGCTCGGACTTTTCCTGTTCTTCTTGCAACTTTTGCACAAAAGCCTGTTCTTGGTCGCGCAGGCGTTTTTTCTCCAGAGACGCATTAATGCGAGCTTTCAGCATCACCGGATTAAACGGTTTGGAGAGATAATCTTCTGCGCCGAGTTCGATGCATTTCACCACGCTATCGATATCATCGATCGCCGAAATCATAATCACCGGAATATGACGAAGTTGGGGGTTAGCTTTCAGTTCTTGCAAGACTTGATACCCATTCATATTGGGCATCATAATATCGAGCAGCACCAAATCAAACGGTTCGGCGCGCAGTAATTCCAGGGCCTCGAGACCATCTTCTGCGACTTTAACCGTATGGCCTTGCCGTTTCAAACGACGGCACAGGAGGTCGCGGTTAGCTTCCACATCATCAACTACCAGCACCGAGGCTTGGTCAAGGTTCATGGCATTGCCTCTTAATGTAGCAGGCTATCAAACGGAGTGGGGCAAGGGGGAAAATTGCCCCAGGGGAGTTTTGGCAGAATTCGATGCTTGGGAGACTCATCTCTATTGTGCCTAAAGTGGGCCAGTAGTAGGTGATGGAGGGCAGAAGGCTAACCGGGAGGGGAGGAACCCCAAACCGTACAAGAGAAGCGCCGATGCGCGATCGAGAGCGTCGATCCTTCGATTGCATTTCATCAGAAATTAGGGTTGGTAAGGGGGAGAACGGAAACCCTCGTCATTTATGCATAGGGAGGAGTTCTCCCCCCTTACACAGACAACAGTTTGACAAAACATCACTGCTAGAAACTGTAGGTATAACCGTC
>NZ_JAJENT010000416.1:0-333 GCF_035615515.1 Phormidium sp. CCY1219 | reverse complement strand
GGAAGTTTGACTTGCATCGCCTCATGGCTTCTAATCGTCATTTTCAAGCGATGTATTCTCAATCGGCCCAGCAGTGTTTAACCACCGTTGCTGAATCGTTTAAGTCATTTTTTGGGCTACTCAGAGGAATCACTAAAGGTACAGTGACGCAGAAACCGAAACTTCCTAACTACAGAAAGCCAGGGTTGAATCTCGTCACCTATCCGAAACAAGCGGTCAAACTAAAAGAATCAGGTTTGAAGTTTCCTCTAGGAAGACTGGTTAAAACTTGGTTTGGAGTCGATAGTTTCTATCTGCCAATGCCGTCCAACTTAAATTCCCAAGAAATTCGAG
>NZ_JAJENT010000415.1:0-1916 GCF_035615515.1 Phormidium sp. CCY1219 | reverse complement strand
TGCAATGCTTAAAAGCCCTGCCTGGGGTGACGGTTTCATTGTAGCCGCTCGCCCTTTTTTTGTCAAGCGATCGCCTCGACAAAAAGCCGGCGAAACTTCAAACATCACCTCGAGCGGGGATAATCAAATGGTGGTGATGTCAGCAAGCAATAACATGGCGAAGCGCCAAACAACCAGCGATTTAAAACCGACACCGATGGACGTCAATGAACTGTTAGGGCGATACGCACAGGGAGAACGCGCTTTTACCAAAGCGGATCTCGGGGAAGCGCACCTGAGTGGAACCAACTTGAGCCGCGTGATTTTGCGGGATGGGGATTTGAGCGAAGCGAATCTGAGTGCGGCATATCTCAAAGGTGCCGATTTGAGAGGCGCGGATCTCAAAGGTGCCGATTTGCGCGGAACCTATTTAAGAGGAGCGGATTTGCGCGGCACAGACTTGCGATGGGCGCATATGCAGGGAACCGATATTTCCCAGGCGCTCTACAACATCCAAACCCGATTTCCCGCAGAATTGGATCCGAAAGCATTGGGTGGCTATGCGATCGCCCCGGGTGCAGACTTAGAGAATGGCTATCTTTGCGGGGCGGATCTGCGCTGGACCAAGCTAACCGATTGTAATTTAAAGCGCGCATATCTGCACCGCAGCGATCTGCGATCGGCAGATTTGCGGGGGGCGGATTTGACGGATGCAGATTTGAGCGCGGCGCTTTACGACGATCTAACTCAATTTCATGCAGAATTCGACCTGGAAGCAGCCGGTGCATATGCGATCGCCCCGAATGCTTCCCTCATCAACGCCAAGTTGTGGCGCGCGAGACTCAGTGGCGTAGATTTAAGTGGGGCGGATCTAACCGATGCGAATCTATATCGGGCCGATCTGTCGCGCGCGAATCTGCAAGGAGCGAATTTAACCGACGCGAATTTGTGGGGAGCGAATTTAATTGGAGCAAATCTGCAAGGAGCGAATCTGCAAGATACGATACTCAAAGAAGCGGATATGAGAGGCGCGATCGCCCCAGATGGAACCTCCGAATCCGACTAATTGTCGGCATTTTGGCTCAAACCGGATTCAGGGATAAGGTATCGAGTCATCCATCCACCCGCCACCGGATATTCCCCGAGGATTAAAAACTAGAAATAGTGTATCCGGTGGGCAGGTTTGCACCTTGCAGTTGCACTTGGCGGGTATCCGCGCGATCGAGTTTTGCCCCAGAGAGATCGGACCAATTGAGGTTAGCATCGGTGGGGTTTGCATGGGTCAAATCCGCATCGCGCAGGTTGACGCCTGCAATCCCAGTGGCGTGGAAATTGCCCTCGCTGAGAGTAACGCGATGGAGGTTAGCAACGCTTTGCAGGGCATTATTTAAGTTTGCGCCCACCAAAGAGGCGCTTTCCAGATTTGCCCCCACTAGATTCACACCGCTGAGGTTTGCGCCATTTAAGTTGGCAATCACCAATCCCGCCAGAGTAAGATTACTGCGGGTTAAATCGGCATTTTCTAAGTTTGCTCCATGCAATCTCGCTGCAATGAAACTGGTATGGCGCACTGTGGCATTTTCTAAATTCGCATTAATTAAAGATGCCTCGTTGAGATTGGCACCTTCTAAATTGCTACCGCTGAGATTCGCTTCTTTCAAGTTAGCCCCGCTCAAGTCGCGCCCTGCCAAATTGACGCCACTCAGGTCGCATTTTTGGCATTCGTTGGTGTCGAGCAATTGTTGCAAATGTGCCGGATTTTCCGCGACGGCGGGGGTTGCGATTGCGGTTGCGCTGAGTAATGCGGCGATCGCGATTTGTCCGATTTTCATAGTAGCCTCCTATACGTTTGGAAACCCTCGTGCTTTAGCCGGGGGAGGAAAAACGAACTTGCGGCTTTAGCCGCCGTCAAAACTATATTGAGAATTGGGTGTGCA
>NZ_JAJENT010000414.1:0-4277 GCF_035615515.1 Phormidium sp. CCY1219 | reverse complement strand
AGGGGGGAGAACTCCTCCCTACGCATAAATGACGAGGGTTTCCGTTCTCCCCCTTACCAACCCTAATTTCTGATGAGTTACTGCCTTAATCCTGAGTGCCCCAACCCTGCCGACCCCCTAAACGAGAACAATCAATATTGTTTCCACTGCGGCTCCGATTTGCTTCTCGGCGGATGCTATCGTGCAACTCAAAAGCTCAGCCACAACAGCTACGAAACCACATTTGAAATCTGCAAACACAACCAGAGCAAAATTTTAAAAATTCTCCAAATCGACGAGCCAGTAGCCGTCGCATTATTTCAACAACAAGCGCTCCTGTTAGGACAACTCAACCATCCCGGAATTCCCCAAGTCGAACATGCCGGTTACTTTACCTTTGTCCCCCTAGAGGGCAAAAAGCCCCTGCATGGCCTCGTGGTGGATAAAATAGAGGGACTAAACCTCGAAGAGTGGCTGAAAAAACGCGATGGTCAACCCCTCTGCGAAGCATTGGCTTTAACCTGGTTAAAACAGATCCTAGAAATCCTGCAAAAACTCCATCAACTTCCTTACTTTCACCTCAATATCAAGCCAAGCAATATCGTAATGTCCTCCAACGGACAACTGGTGTTAATTGATTTTGGGGCAGCAAGGCAAGTGATTGCCAGCTACATGAAAACCCAGGAGGATTCGACCCCCCTTACGGGAATTCACTCCCCCGGTTACACTCCTCCAGAACAACTCAAACATGAAGCCGTGGTGCAATCAGATTTTTTTGCCTTGGGGCGCACCTTTGCGTATTTACTCACCGGCACTCCACCCCTGAGCTTTTGGAACGCGGAAACCTCCGAGTTTCATTGGCGACACCGCGCGCCTCACATATCCGAGGAACTGGCAGCATTCCTCGATCGCCTCATGGCTCCTTCCCTCAGTCAGCGTCCCAAAACCGCCACCGAGATTTTGCAGCAGTTAGAACAACTGACCCACAGTTTACAACAGCCAAAGTCGCTGAGTGAGCCAACTCCCGAGAACGGCGCGGCGCTTGAAATCCCTACCCCATCCACTGCCGGGGTAAGTTTGCCCCCCCTGGATGGGGGAAGCGAAAGCCAATCCCAAGCAATGGAGCCAACAGAGAAAACGCCGGTGGCAGCAAAGCTCAAATGGGATCGAGAGTCACTGCTGAAAAAGGGGAAACTGTTTGGCGTTGCCGGGGTAGTCGGTTTTTTAGCCGGGATGGGTTTTTTATTCATCAGCAGCACTCTGAGCAAAAGCTATCAGTGTCACAAATTGATAGCCGCAATTGACCGAGGCGGGAAAGAAGTCAAAAAATTAGAAGGCACAGATGCGGATGACGCGGTTGCGTTAGCAACTCAGTTGGAAAAAATTTCCACCAAGGTACTGGATATCGAGTTATCTGATGCAACGCTCAAACCGTTTCCCACAAGGTTGGGTGAAAGCTACGAGCAATTGAGTCAAGCCTTTCGGGAAATGGGAGAAGCGATCGCAGTAGTGGATGCTGCCCCAGTGAGCAAAGCGGGCTTAGACCAAGTAAAAGAAGCAAGAAAAAAAGCAGAATCTGCAGGAAAGCTCGCCAATAAAGCTGCAAAAAATGCAGATACAGTAGCCAATGAAATCAAAAGCTACTGTTTGAAATAAATAAGAACCTTTCACCCTTCGTTCGTTCCCGCGTAATTCTCAGGACTTGTGCGGTCATAATGAAGGGTGATATTTTAGAAAATCACAACTTAAGCGAATTAATGATGAATTTCTAAATTTAAAATGTAGCGACCTAATTGAAGATTTTGCGACCACAATTCGTATTCTAAACGCAAATGTTCCGGAACCGGGCGACCGATGAGACGCAAGCGCCGGGTATAATTTCGCATTCGCAACTGTCCGTTGCCCTGCAAGCCGTCATTTTGGAGCCAATAACGGCTAACGCCATACATGCAGCGCTCCCAGAGGTGACGATAACTAAAATTGCCATTTCCTTGCATCGTCATAATCACGCGGTAAGGAGAAATCTCGAGCCACAAGAGTCGAGATTTAGCAGCAGTAGGTAAAGTTGCCACCTCCGGAGCGCCAGGAGAGAATTCTAGGTCTCGAATAGCCGGTTCGCTCAAGAGCAAATGAAATCGGTCGCGGTCTTTTTGATAGAGCGTACCGGCGGTTTCCACCACAGACCAAACCGGGAGGTCCGTAGAAATTAAAGAAAGGCTTACAGGTTTGCGGCGATGGGTCAACATGAGATCGCAACGATAAAATTCAAAAGTTCTGTCAGGAGCGGTTGGACCGGACATGAGGGAGCGATCGCGCGTCGGGTGCCAAGCAGCCAAAACGGCACCGCGTCCTCCCACAATCGGTGTACGATTGCATTGAACAGTCCCATCACAGTCTAGCCCAATGCCTACCTCTATCGTAAATGTCACAACTACCGAATCCGAGCAACAATTGATCGTTCAAAGACCCCCCGACGGGGTAGCATTGCGAGGTCGGATCCGGGTACCGGGAGATAAGTCGATTTCGCACCGCGCCTTGATGCTCGGTGCGATCGCCACTGGTGAAACCACCATTGAGGGACTGCTACTGGGCGAAGACCCCCGCAGCAGTGCAGGCTGCTTTCAAGCGTTGGGCGCGCAGATTAGCGAACTGAACGAACAACAGGTGAAGGTTCGCGGGGTGGGGGTGGGTAACTTAAGCGAGCCGATGGATATTTTAGATGCGGGGAACTCTGGCACCACCATGCGACTGATGCTAGGAATTCTTGCCAGTCATCCCGATCGATTTTTTGCGGTGACTGGGGACAAATCCCTGCGATCGCGGCCCATGTCCCGGGTGGTGCAACCGTTACAGCAAATGGGTGCCCAAATCTGGGGGCGCGATCGCGGCAGAGTAGCACCTTTAGCGATTCAAGGTCAACCCCTCCATCCCATCCATTATCGCTCACCGGTCGCCTCAGCTCAGGTTAAGTCTTGTATCCTGCTTGCCGCTTTAATGGCAGAAGGTGACACCACCGTTACCGAACCGGCCCTGTCTCGGGATCACAGCGAGCGAATGCTGAAAGCCTTTGGCGCGGATATTGTCACCGATCGCGAGAGCAAAAGCGTCACCCTCACCGGTCCGGCGCAGCTGACCGGCCAATTGGTGGTGGTACCCGGGGATATCAGTTCTGCCGCTTTTTGGTTAGTGGCGGCGGCGATCGTGCCCGGTTCGGAATTAACCATCGAAAATGTGGGCGTCAATCCTACCCGCACCGGGATTTTAGACGCCCTGGCGATGATGGAAGCGGATATTCAATTGGAAAACCAACGCACGATCGCCGGCGAACCCGTGGCGGATATCCGGGTGCGACACTCTTCCTTGCAAGGGTGTCTGCTTTCCGGGGAAATGATTCCGCGCGCCATCGATGAAATCCCGATTTTAGCCGTGGCGGCGGCATTTGCCAAGGGAAAAACGGTGATTCGCGATGCGGCTGAATTACGAGTGAAAGAAAGCGATCGCCTTGCAGTGATGGCTAGCGTTTTAACTAAAATGGGTGCTAAGGTAACAGAATTGCCCGACGGGTTGGAAATTTCCGGCGGCAGCGCTTTAACCGGCACCGATGCGGACAGCCATGACGATCATCGCGTGGCGATGAGTGTGGCGATCGCCGCCCTCAACGCCACCGGCACCACTACCATTCACCATGCCGAAGCCGCTGCTATCTCCTACCCCGATTTTGTCCCCACCCTGCAAAATCTCTGTGGCGATCCGGGCAAAATTCCCGCTCAAGAAGCCAGTAAAACCTAGACAATCGGTTGAGTAGAGGTAAGACACCGGGTTTTTTCGTAAAATCGCGATCGATTCGCAACCTATTAGACTCGCCAAACCCGGTTTCTGGTTCAGTGGTCTAATATTGAACCGACCCCCTCGCCGCTCTAAGGTTTAAATTCCCCTCCAGTCAACTTCTGCGGGCTGAAGCCACGCAGCTTGGAGGGCCCAACCTCTAACTAAGAGTTGGCGCTTACCATGCAGCCAAAAACGATAACACCTCTGGGTATTTCCCTAGCCCGGACTATTTGTTGGTCTTCTTGGGTGAAGGCACTGGATTATTCCAGGACACAACGTTTTTGGTGGTCGTAGGGACAGGCAACTATTTCTAATAGGATTATCTCCATGATTAGAGTGCCAGTTCAAAATCCAGACGGTTCCCCTGCAATGCCGACAAAAGCATCGCGGGCACGTCGTTGGGTAAAGGAAGGAAAAGCAACTTCCCATTGGAATGATGCAGGCTTGTATTATGTCCGATTAGCTGCCGA
>NZ_JAJENT010000413.1:0-14435 GCF_035615515.1 Phormidium sp. CCY1219 | reverse complement strand
CGTAGGGCTTAGGCTGGTCAGCTACCTAAAGTCAGGGGCTAGAAGCCCCGTCTCTTTAGAGCGGGGTGCTGACAAGTCGCTTTAGGTTGCTGGTTTCAAATTGTCTTGCTTTAGAACAATCGCAAGCTTTCTAAGTAAGTTAACATAAATATATATTAACTTTACCAAAATTTGCAAAACTCCTAGCCCCAGCCCCCTGGCTTACACTAAGGGCAGGCTTACCCTATCTGAACTCTGGCAAAGGATTCACATGACTGCAAAAACTACCATTTCAAGCGATCGCGTCCTTTACAAACCCATTGTCGGCTCTCGCCGCATCACCAATTATTTGGTCGCCTCTGTCGTCACCCTCGGCGCTACTGGCTTCCTCTTAGCCAGCCTCTCGAGCTACTACAAGGTTAATTTCCTCCCCTTTAGCGACCCCACGCAACTCGTGTTTATCCCCCAAGGTTTGGTCATGGGCTTCTATGGCGTGGCGGGGTTGCTGCTTGCTCTCTACCTTTGGATGACTATTCTCTTGAATGTAGGCGGCGGCTACAACGAATTCAATAAAGACAAAAATGAGGTTCGGATTTTCCGCTGGGGCTTCCCCGGTAAAAACCGCAAAATCGACATCAACTATCCCCTCGATGACGTGCAATCGATTCGCGTGGATGTCAAGGAAGGTCTCAACCCGAAACGGGTGCTTTATCTGCGCGTGAAAGGCCATAACCCGATTCCCCTGAGTCGCGTGGGACAACCGATTCCGCTCGCGGAGCTGGAAAATGAGGGGGCCGAGTTAGCCCGTTTCCTTGGCGTCCCCCTGGATGGCTTCTAAGTTTCTATCTTTCCTCTTTTAGCGATCGCTGCTCCGGCTGAGTTGTTTACATTTTTTAACACCGGATTAACCTTGGGTTGACAAAACTCCCCGGCTGTGATAAAAACACTCAGCCGCTTTTGGTGCCACTCCTGGGCAGGGCAGTTCAATTCCCCATCGGCATGGGTATGATAAAAATCGGCAGCAGGTAGTTTAGGTAAGCAAACATGCAAAACCAAATCGGGCATTGGTTCGTCTGTACGGCGATCGCACTGGCTTTGCTCATCGGCGGTTGCACCGATGGGGTCGGCTCCTCTTCCCCCACCACGGATTCTTCGGGGGACAATCCCAGCGCGGTGGCACAAACTCCTCCCTCCAATCTCTCCAGCAACCTGCCTCGCTTGGAAGGGAAAGCCACCGTGCTGATGGTGGTCAATGGCGAACCCATCACGATTGAAGTGGATGGCACCCACGCTCCCGTCACCGCTGGCAATTTCGTGGATCTCGTCCAGAAAGGAGTCTACGACGATCTCGCCTTTCATCGGGTGGTGCGCAACCCGGAACCGTTCGTGGTTCAAGGCGGCGACCCGCAAAGCAAAGACGCCAATTTTAGGGGTCAGCTCGGAACCGGGGGTTATACCGATCCGACCACGGGCCAAGAACGCAACATTCCTTTGGAAATTATGCCCAGCGGTGCAGAGGATCCGCTTTATGGCACTACCTTCCAAATGGCTGGCATCTCCCAAGCGCCAGAACTGGAGCATACGCGCGGGGCGGTGGCAATGGCCCGATCTCAAGCTCCCAATTCTGCCTCTTCTCAGTTTTACTTTACCCTCAATGACTTGCCGTTCTTAGATGGGAGCTATGCCGTGTTTGGCTATGTCACCGATGGCATGGATGTGGTAGACGAAATCCAACAGGGCGATCGCATTGATTCGGCTCGCGTGGTTGAGGGTTTGGAGAATCTGCAACTCCCTAACCAGTCTTAGCCGTGGAGGTTGTGGTAACTGGAATCGGGTTGCTCTGCGCCTTGGGCGAAAGCTTGTGGACCAGTTGGTCTCGTTTAATCGCGGGAGAATCGGCGATCGCCTTGCACCACCCTTTCCCAGAACTGCCACCCACACCCCTCGCCCCGATCGCCGTCTCACCCACTCCCCTGGCCCCCCTCACCGAAACCACGATCGCCACGGCTTTGAAAGATGCCAATCTGGTGCCGCCTTTGCCGGATTGTGCCGTGGCAATCGGGTCGAGTCGCTCCCATCAGGGCCGATGGGAACAACTGGCACGCCAGTTTTATCGCCATCCCAACCCCCCCAGAGAGTCGCTTATCCCGGACAATTGGCTCGATACCTTGCCCCACATGCCGGCGATCGCCACCGCTCGTTCCCTCGGCTCCACCGGTCCGGTTTTCGCGCCAATGGCGGCTTGCGCTACCGGGATTTGGGCGATCGCTCAGGGGGTTCAACTCATCCAATCGGGCCACTGTCAGCGCGCGATCGTCGGTGCGGTGGAAGCCCCGATTACCCCCTTGACCTTAGCCGGCTTTGCCAAAATGGGCGCTTTGGCGAAAACCGGTTGCTACCCCTTTGACCGCGATCGCCAAGGGTTGGTCTTGGGCGAAGGTGCCGCCGCTTTCGTCCTCGAATCCGCCGAACTTGCCCACCAGCGGGGCGCAAAGATTTATGGCAAAATCTTGAGTTTCGGCTTGACAAATGACGCCTGTTATGGTAATGCACCAGACCAATCAGGCACCGCCGCGATCGCTGCCATTCTCCAATCTTTAACCCGCGCCCATCTTTCCCCTTCAGATATCGACTATATCCACGCCCACGGAACCAGCACCCAACTCAACGACTGCACCGAAGCGCGCATTATACAACATCTCTTTCCCCCTGGCGTGCCAGTCAGTTCCACAAAGGGAGCCACAGGTCACGCATTAGGTGCATCCGGTGCCTTGGGAACTGCATTTTGTCTCATGGCATTCCATCAGGGACACTTGCCTCCTTGTGTGGGGTTGCAAAACCCAGCATTCGATCTGGATTTTGTCACTACATCCCGTCGCACCAACCCCGAACGAGTCCTCTGTTTCAGCTTCGGTTTTGGCGGACAAAATGCCGTATTAGCCTTGGGCAAATAAACCCCCCATCCACCTTATTCCCACCCATTCCCAAGCCCTTTTCTCAAACAGCGGCCAATAACGAATTAACAATCAACAATTTCCCCCTTACCGAACCATTCCCAATTCCCCCTCCCTACCTTGTTCTTTTGAACTGTTCTTCATAAGATAGAATCAAGCAGCTTTATGAATTGACGATGCAGGGAATTGAGCATGGAGTTGAAATCCCATCGGTTTATTTGTTATTTTCTACCCGAACAAGCAGCAGAACTGTGCCAAATTGCTGAAGTAGAGACTTTTACAGAAGGGGCGGTCATTTTTGAAGAAAACGAAATTCCCGATTCCTTGTACTTAGTTTTAGAGGGAACCATCGAATTTTGCAAGCATACCGCCTCCCATCACTATCAAACCGTTGCCTGGGCAGAACCCAATGATTTTTTTGGAGAATTTGGGGTATTAGACGGACAACCGCGTAGCGCCAGGGCGGTAGCGAGAGGAAAGGCAACCCTCGCCAAAATCGATCGCGACAGATTAATGGAAATTTTAGAGCGATCGCCCGGTCAGGTCGTCCTCAAACTCTTCAATCACATTATCCAATATCTGCGCCTGACCACCGATCGCTATGTAGAACAAATCGTCCACAAACAAAAAATGACCCTCATCGGAGAAATGGCCAACACCATTATCCACGACTTCAAAAGTCCATTTACAGCCATTTCCTTAGCCTCTTCCATGCTCACCGAAATCCATTCCGAGGATGAAGACACCCTAGAATGGTGCGAGTTAATTCAAGCTCAGACAGCGCGGATGTTGGCAATGGCAGAAGAAGTTTTGGAATTTACCCGGGGCAGCTCAGTATTGCACAAAAAACCCGTCAATCTTGCCACAATTTTGCAAAAATTTGAAAAACTCAATCGAATTTACTTAAAAGAATCGAACGTCAAATTTATCGTTCGGGCAGAAAACCTGGTAGTGGAGGCCGATGAAAACAAACTCATCCGCCTGTGGCAAAATTTAGTTGGAAACGCCGTGGAAGCGTTGGACGGGCGCGAGGGTCAGATTTCGATTATTGCCGCTGCCAGGGACAAATTTGCCGCTATCGAAATTGTCGATAACGGCAGGGGGATTCCGGATGCAATTCACGATCGCTTATTCGAACCCTTTGTCACCTATGGAAAGCGCGGCGGAACTGGATTGGGAACGGCGATCGCCAAATCCATTGTCGAGGCACATGGGGGAGAAATTGAGTTTGAATCGCAATCGGGAAAAGGAACCAAATTTTTAATTCGCCTTCCCCTCAGCAAAACCACCGAGGTAATTTCCGCCCAAGGAACTGCCTAGAAGAAATTTTTAAGTTGATATCAACCAATAATTGGAATTTCCACCCATGACCAACCCGATAACCGAAAAAATTTTGGCTCAAATTCCCGGGGACACCATCGGGGGACTGCATCGCGCCGATCGCCTGTGGCAATCTCTCAAAGAAAATCAAATCCCAGTTAAACCCGCGATCGCCGAAAGTCAAGAACCTTTAGGAGAAAACCAGTGGGATGCGATCGTTTGTGGCGGCACATTAGGCATTTTTATTGGGGCCGCCCTCGCCCTGCGAGGATGGCGCATCGCCTTACTCGAACGCGGCAATTTGCGCGGGCGAGATCAAGAATGGAACATCTCCCGGCCCGAATTAAACGTTTTTTTAGACCTAGACTTACTCAGCGAAGAACAAATCGAACAAGCGATCGCAACCGAATACAACCCCGCCCGCATTCAGTTTACTGGCGGTCCGGCATTTTGGGTCAGGGACGTGCTCAATATTGGCGTAGATCCCGTTTATCTACTCGATACCCTAAAAGCCCGTTTTCTGCAAGCAGGCGGTCAACTTTTCGAACAGACCTCCTTTGACAGTGCCGTAGTTCATCCCGATGGCGTACTGGTAAAAACAACAAATGAAGACGCTTTTAAAACGCGATTGCTATTAGATGTAATGGGGCATTTTTCCCCCATCGTCCGACAAGCGCGACAGGGCAAAAAACCCGATGGCGTCTGTTTGGTAGTCGGCAGTTGCGCGAAAGGATTTCCCAAAAACGAAACGGGAGATTTAATTGTTTCTTTCACCGAGATAGAAAAACAATGTCAGTATTTTTGGGAAGCCTTTCCCGCCCGAGATGGTAGAACCACTTATTTATTTACGTATTTAGATGCCGACCCCAAACGATTGAGTTTAACCGAGTTATTTGAAGATTATCTGCGCCTGTTGCCAGAATATCAGAACGTGGAACTGTCCCAGTTAGAATTTGTCAGGGCGCTGTTTGGGTTTTTTCCCGCCTATCGAGAAAGTCCCTTGCGATCGCCTTGGAATCGCATTTTTTTCGTTGGGGATAGTAGCGGGATGCAATCTCCCCTGAGTTTTGGCGGATTTGGAGCCATGTTGCGCCATTTGAAGCGTCTCGCCGATGGGATTGACGATGCATTAAAAAAAGAAATGCTCTCGCGCGAAGCATTGGAATTGCTACAACCTTATCAGCCAAATTTAGCAGTGACATGGTTGTTTCAAAAGGCAATGAGTGTAGAGGTCGATCGCGAAATTGACCCAGAGAAAAAGAATCAAATTAACGAATTACTCTCCGGAGTTTTTCAGGAAATGGACGAGTTAGGCGAACCGATTCTCAAGCCATTTTTACAAGATGTGGTGCAATTTGGGGGATTGTCTCAAACCCTCGTCAAAACCGCGATCGCCCAACCCCAGAAAGTGATGCGCGTCATTCCCCAAGTTGGCGTAGCTTCTCTGCTAGACTGGATGCAACATTATCTGAATTTGGGTTTATACAGCGCTTTAGCCCCCATCGGGCAAGCGATGGAACCTACTGCCAACCGTTTACCGCGAACCCCCCAATATTATTGCCGTCGCTGGATTCAAGCGTGGCACTATGGGTCCGGGGGCGATTATGGCGAATAAATCGTTCGATGCGCGCCTTCGCCGTTTCTTCCGCAAGAGCGGTGCATCTACCCCCTGTCGAACGCAAAGGAAACCCATCGGGTGCATCTCTAGTCGGAAATCATTTGCCTGAGTTTGGCGAAAAGTCGGAGGGAAAATCTATCCTTCCGAGGTAGGTTTTGATGCCTTCCTCGCACGGCTGTTTTGGCATGGGTGACAAATTCCTTATCGTCAGATAGGGAAAATTTGTAGCAATTCAAGTGTAGCGATCGCTTCCCTCTCTTTTCTGAGTGAAATTCACTCATCAAAGCTACACAGACCGACTCTCTGGAGGTTTTATGGCGAAATGGCAACCCTTGAGTAAACCTTGGCGCAGTCTGAACATTACCGGCAAGTTTAGTTCGGCGTTTGTGGGTCTATTATTACTGCTAACAGGCGTTGCGGCAACCGGGTGGGTTTCTTTGACATTCGTGCGCCGCGAAACAGAAGCGGCGATCGTAACAAGCATCAAGCTACAGCGGTTGGTGTTTGAAATGAACGATGCGTTAGATGATGCGCGGCGAAAAGAGCGAGAATTTTTTGAAACCTGGTCGAAAGAAGGGTTTTTGGATGCGCGGGAAGATTATGCCAGGGCACATCGAGAAGAAGTCAACGAAGTGCTTGAAATTAGCGATCGCTTGCAACAATTACTCGCCGGCGATAATGTCAGTACCGCTTTGCGTCAGAGTCATCCCGCTGTGGTTTCTTATGTGGAAATGGTAGAGCAATATGCCAGCAGCTTTAAAGAAGCGGTGGGATTAGTGGGGGAATTGGGCATGGATGAAACGGGGACTATCGCTCAGTTGGAGCAAAATTCACAGCTCTTGCGCGATACCCTGGAACTGTCAGGGGAACCAGACGTGATGGAATTGTACGCTCAGATTCAGTTGTTGGAAAAAGAGTATCTCCTCACGCGAGAAAATGCCCAGAGAGTGGCATTGAATAAAGGGGTGGAAGAATTGCGCGATGCGGTGGTGCGATCGCCCAATTTCGATGCCGAACGCCAAGCAACTGCCTTGGAATATCTGCGAGAATACGACGCGATCGCAGATCGAATTGTTGGATTAGATGGGGAAATTCGCAGCCAAATTTCTCGCTTTGACGAGCAAGCTGCGGAAGTGTCCATGCAGTTGCTACAGTTGGCGACAGATGAAGTGCGGCGCGCCCAAACTCGGATTGCAAAAACCAGTCAAGCAGCGACGGGACTATTGGTGGCGGCGCTGCTGTTGGCGGTGGTGTTTGCCAGCGCGATCGCTCAAGAGTTTTTTTATGCGTTAAGACAATTAGAAATCGAGCAGGAAAAATCGGAAAGTTTGCTGCTGAATATTTTACCCAAACCCATTGCAGAACGGCTCAAGGAACAGCCGACTACCATTGCCGATCGCTTTACTGACGTGACGGTTTTGTTTGCCGATATTGTGGGTTTTACCAATCTGTCTTCGCGGATTTCTGCCGAAGATTTGGTAAAATTACTAAACGAGATTTTTTCCGATTTCGACCGTCTTGCTGACCTGCATCATTTGGAGAAAATTAAAACCATTGGCGATGCTTATATGGTGGTGGGAGGTCTTCCCGAACCCAATACTTCTCATGCCTGGAATGTGGCGGAAATGGCATTGGACATGCAGCAGGCGATCGCCAATTTCAATCAGGTTCATAATGAAAATGTCAATATCCGCATCGGCATTAATACCGGGGCGGTGGTGGCGGGTGTGATCGGTCAGAAAAAGTTTATTTACGACCTTTGGGGAGATGCGGTTAATATTGCCTCGCGCATGGAATCTCACGGAATTCCCGGTTACATCCAGATTTCTGAAAGCACTTACGAGTTATTGCGCGATCGCTATCGGTTTGAAGAGCGCGGAACCATTCCGGTGAAAGGAAAAGGAGAAATGAAAACTTATCTGCTGATCGACAAAAACCTGACCGAACCAGTAAAGAATAAAAAGCGATCGCCGCGTCGGCAAAAAAAGTTCGAGTCCGAGTTAAGATAAAACAAGTGCCCGTATTTGAGAAATTGCACCCGTAGGGTGGGCATCGCCTATCGCAGAAGAGAGCTTCAGCAAAAATCTGCTGCTTATTTTGACCCGCAACTGCAACCGATTGCCGATTCGCGATCGCCTGAATTTCCTCCCAAAGATGTTAAACTAAAAAAAGCCCAAACCCGAATCGAACTGTTGCCCAATCTAGCAGCGCGGAGTGCTGCAAAAACAACTCCATCAATGCAGGGTGGTATCGGTCAAACGAGAGTCCCTGCCGAACATTTTTTGCGCGCCGAACGTTTTTATTTTCGATTTGCCATGAGTCGCAACTTTCCCACACACCAGACAACCACTCCTACTGTAACGGTTTCCGAAGAAAAAACAGTGGAAGTTTCTACTGCTGAGTCGATGACGCCCCTGTTAGGATTGTCTTTGCCAGAATTGACCGCATGGGTGCAACAGCAAGGGCAACCCGCCTATCGCGGGAAACAGCTACACAAGTGGATTTATGAAAAAACAGCGCGATCGCTGGGTGAGATTACCGTATTTCCCAAACAGTGGCGCGAAAAATTGGCGGAATATCCCCTCGGTCGTTCCACAATTTACCATAAATCTGTGGCCACCGATGGGACGATTAAGTATTTATTAAAATTAGCAGATGGTCAAGTAATTGAAACCGTAGGGATTCCCACCGAGAAACGCCTCACGGTTTGCGTTTCTTCCCAAGTGGGTTGTCCGATGGCCTGCGACTTTTGCGCCACTGGAAAAGGCGGGTTTATTCGCAATCTTGCCACCCATGAAATTGTGGATCAAGTGCTGACGGTGCAAGAAGATTTTCAGCGGCGCGTCAGCAATATTGTGTTTATGGGTATGGGGGAACCTTTACTGAATACCGAGAACGTCCTTTCCGCCGTGCGATCGCTCAATCAAGATATCGGCATCGGTCAGCGTTCGATTACCATTTCTACGGTGGGAATTCGCGATCGTATCCCCAAACTCGCCCAACACCACGGACAATTTACCCTCGCCGTCAGCTTGCACGCTTCCAATCAACACCTGCGGGAAAAATTGATACCCAGCGCCGGCGGATATCCGTTACCCGAACTGATAGCAGATTGTCGCGAATATGTCAAGCAAACCGGGCGACGATTGACCTTTGAATATATCCTGCTTTCCGGGTTTAACGACGAACCGGAACATGCCGAACAATTAGCGCAATTGCTGCGCGGATTTCAAAGTCACGTGAATTTAATTCCGTATAATCCGATTCAAGAAGTGGATTTTAAACGTCCCACTCGTCAGCGGGTACAAAGCTTTGTGAAGGTGTTAGAAGAGCGCAAGATTGCCGTCAGTGTCCGCTATTCTCGCGGTTTAGACGCCGATGCTGCTTGCGGACAACTGCGCGCCTCAAAAGCGATGAATTCTGTCAATAATGGGGTTGGTGCGTGACCCTTGTGGTATAAATTGCAGTGACAAGAATCCTCCCTAGTCGCGCGACGAGGGAGGATGGATGATAATATGGGTTTAAGGTTTCACCACATTAGGGGGTTTTCCTCGGGTTTCCCCCGGGTTGTTTTGATTCTCGTTAACGTTCAGGTGAAGCGGGGGAGGTCAGAAGGAAAATTGCCTATTTTCACGAGAATGTTATCTGCGGTGAACGGATAAACCAGGGGCATAAGCTTCTACAACGCGACCCGTGCGAGAACAAGTTACCATCAAATAATCGCAGAAGGGGCATTGGGTTTGAACCTGGTTGCGATGTAAAAAGTGGTAACGTTCGGCATGACTTCCGCAATTGGGGCAGCGAATTGCTTGTAGCGTCTGCATTTTAAAACCTCTCAGTTAAGTGTAAGGAAACGAAGCCAAAAAATTGATGACGGTAAACCGTGGAAATATTATTTGAATGGAGGTTGCGATCGGCGAAAGTAGATGGGTGATTCTGAGGTAATCTTAAATTTTAACGGTTGCGATCGCAAAGTCTGGAAAATTTTAGATTTTCTTTAGGTTTGGTGTGGCACCCAGAAATGCGCTCGGATATCTTCAAGGGAATTTTGGGTCAAGCATCCGTCAGTTTAGCTCCTCAGTCGCGTTTCTAGAGATTGGATGAGTATTTTTTCCAACCGAACTAATCAAATCATGCCCCGGATATTCCCGCTTGAAAGTGATCCCCATCGGTTTTGCCAGTGATCCCCATCACCCCTTGCCGATAAATTGGCAATGGAAAAGGGGAAACCAGGGTGGAATATCGGTGAAGAGTCGCGATCGCGCCATTGCTTGTCATCCCCATTTCACCGAGTATTTTTCACAAAAACCCCCCCCAGGGCAAAACAGGGAATTGCGATCGCCGCGCCTCAATTACCTGTTGCCCGTCGTCTGTATTTTATGAACTTTTGTAATGAACTTTTGTAAAGTTACCTTGACAAAAGACCTCGGCCATGTTAAGCAACACAGCCGAGGTATTCAAACTGGTAGGAATTCGGAGACGGAGAGGGGGGGATTCGAACCCCCGATGGCTGTGACACCATAACAGATTTCGAGTCTGCCGCATTCAACCGCTCTGCCACCTCTCCAGGTGCGCTCCCTATTGTACTCCATTCTACGCGAGGATGGCAAGGGTTAGAGCAAAGGAGAATCATTTTCTGTCAAATCGAGGATTTTCTGGAAGCCGGTTTGCTCGGTCCACAGCAGTGCCCCATCCCGTGCCACCGAATAGATTCGAGCCTCAGCGCGAACCAGAAGGTCAGCGGTTTGGGAATCAATATCATCAGAAGAAGCGATCGCACTGTCCGGTTGTAGCGCCTCTATTAAATAAGGAGTCAAGCGATCGCCAGACCACCAAAGCACCTGTAAAGGCGACTCCCCATCCGATCCGGGCAAGCGCTGGGTGGCAATTAGCCGCTCTTGTTCCGAGGGATTGAAATCGCCGAGAAACAACCAAACGCGATCGCGAATGTGGAATTCAACCGCCAGGGGTTCAAGAGAAAGTAACTCCACCTTCATCGAGCCAAGTTTGAGCGCTTCGCCGAGGGTCAGGGGTTGATAAGAACCTTGTTGGGCGATCGACTTTTTTAAGAGCGCTTGCGCGCTGGGATTATCCAAGGGGAGAGGTTGACTGGAAAACGTTTGCACAAAGAGGCGATCGAGAATCAGATGCCAACCGCTTTCCGAAGCGATGGGGTGAGTGGCGATCGCCCAATCAATTTGACCTATCCCCTGCTGACGCAGAAACGGCAATATAGTGTAGCGGGCCGTACTATCATCCCCACTATTCATTAAAATGACTTGTCCCCGGTCTTGAATCACCAAAACCGGTTCATCCGATCGAGTTGCCAGGACCGTCACCTGAAACACCGTAGCGCGAGCGTGCAAAACCGGCACCGTCACCAGAGCCACTGCAAACAGAAAGACAAACAGCCATCGTCGCTGTCGGTGCAACCAAGGTAGCAACCACACCATACCAATCAATAGATATAGAGCGATCGCTTGCAACAGCGACAGGGTGCCCGTGGCCACCGTATTCCCCGGTAACTCGCTGACGAACTCCACCGTAGCGATCGTCACTTGGAGGGGGTAATATAGGAGCCATGCCAAGGCGCTGCCGGCGATCGGCCAAATTCCTGCCGCGATCGCGCTGATAAAGCCGACAATGGTAAGGGCTGCGATCGGCATTGCCAGGACAATATTCAGCGGGATACTGTAAGGAGAGACAATGCCAAAGGTATAGAGTTGGAGGGGAAGTACCCAGACCGCCACCGCCAGGGGAACCGCGAACGAAGAGGCGATCGTTGGGGGCAACCAATCCAATCGCTCAATCAAAGGAGGCACCGTGACCAATAAACCCAGGGTAGCCAAAAAACTAAGCTGAAAGCCTAAATCCCAAATCCATAACGGATTAAATAGTAGGAGAAACGTTGCCGACCACAACAACGACTGCAAAGGGTTAACCTTGCGGTTCAGCAATGGAGCCACTAACGCGGCAAATCCCATAATCGCCGCCCGGAAAACCGACGCCGAACCCCCCGTCAGCGCCACATAGACCAGCAACACCACCGTACCACTGCCAAATTGTATCCGTTCCGAAAACCGTCGAGTGAGTACCCGCACCAAGCCCAGCACGATCGCCACGTGGAATCCCGACGCCGCCAACACATGGGCCAACCCCACTTGAATAAACGAGTCGCGAATCTCATAGGAGAGGTCTACCGCTCGGGAGCCCAACACCATCGCACTGAGGAGCGGCCCTTCTGGCACCCCCAGCCACCGGATTTGAGCGCGCAGAATGCGACGCCGGATTTGCCACAATCCCCAGGATTCCTCGCCATTGCCCGCCGGCCATTTAACCTTGTATCCGGCAAATCCGGCAAAGGTGCCGTGGCGCGCCAAATAGGCTTTAAAATCGAATCCCCCGGGATTGACCGGCGGTTGAGGTTCGTACAGTCGCCCGGTCACCTCCACGCGCTGACCCGGATAGAGTCCGGTGCCTTGGAGTAACGGTACCGTCACGTATAGTTTGCCCGTGACCGAGTGGGTTTTGGCGGTGGGGGTTGTGAGGGGGTCGGAACTTCCCACCAGTTCGTTGAGTTGGTGGGTGGTGAGCCAGAATTGAATTTTTTCACTGCGGGTGAGGCGAGGGGTAGAGTTCACCTTGCCTAATACCGTCACCACTTGCGCTTGCGTCTCGCGATCGGGAGAGGGGATAAATCGGCTGATATCGAGGGCGCTGGGTTGTGGCGATCGCCAGTGAAAATAGAAGGTGGCCAGCAAAGCGATGACTCCCGCCAGCAGCCAGATGGCTGGTTTTAATCCGGCTTTTAAGACTCGCAGGGAAGTGGGAAGTGGCAGCCACAAAGTAGCAGCGGCGATCGCCACTCCCCCGCCGAGGAGTGCATATCCTCCCCAGGAAAACCCGGTGGAGAGCAATCCGAGGATATAGGCTAAGCAAAGCAGGACGATCGGGGCAGAAGTCATCGCGGGAAGATTCCTTTATAAAGACAGACCCAATTTTAATCCGAGTACCGCATGGACAAACATCAGACCCAGTGCGGTGGTACCCACATAGGCATGAGCGGTTCGCAAGTTGGGGCGATCGCCGCCGAAACCGAGAGCCAACAAGCTATTGAGGGTGAGCAAGACCAGCAAAACGCAACCGGTCCAAAAATGACCGCTTTCTAAAATGGGGTGCTTTTGCATCACTAGGGACAACACTCCCCCGGTGTAGCCTAAGGCGATAAATAAAAACATCCAGGGTGCTAGTTTGCGGTGCGCTTGGCGATTTTTAATGGCTACCTCTTTATCTGGGGCAACTCGTCCCCGCCATCCGGCCCATCCGACAAAGGTGCCCATCACAAAGATGACAATGCCCATCATTGCCGGATGTCCCCATTGGACAATCGGTTGGGGAATTCCCAGGGCGCGAAATTGACTGGCGATCGGTTCGAGTAAGGTTGTCAGATTTTCCATTTAAGCTCCTCGGTTGGTTTTGATGATGGGTAAAGTAGGGTGGAAAGATGGCTATGCTGCCGAGGGTTCCGACCCTTGGCGGTTTAAAAGCGGGAAGTCGAGTTTTTCCCGTTGTTCCAGGTACAGGTGTGCCACCCGCCGCGCCAAACTCCGGATTCTGCCGATGTAGCGGGTGCGTTCCGTTACCGAGATGACCCCTCTGGCATCGAGCAGATTAAAGGTATGGGAGCATTTGAGGACGTAATCGAGGGTGGGCAAGACAATTTCGCGATCGATGAGCTGTTGCGCCTCTTGCTCGTACAGTCCAAACAAGGTAAATAGCAAGTCCGGATTCGATGCCTCGAAGTTATAGATACACTGCTCGATTTCTCCTTGCAGGTGGACGTCGCCGTAAGTGACCTCATCGGTCCACTGAATTTTCGTAAAGGCATCGGTTTCCTGGAGGTACATGGTTAAGCGTTCCAATCCGTAGGTAATTTCGATGGAAACCGGACGGCAATCGATGCCTCCACATTGTTGGAAGTAGGTAAATTGGGTAATTTCCATCCCATCGAGCCAGACTTCCCAACCGACGCCCCAGGCCCCCAAGGTGGGAGACTCCCAGTTATCCTCCACAAACCGAATGTCGTGTTCTTCGGGACGAATGCCCAAGGCTCGCAGGGAGTCTAAGTAAATATCTTGGATGTTGTTGGGGGAGGGTTTAATCAGCACTTGGTACTGGTAGTAGTGTTGGTAGCGGTTCGGATTTTCGCCATAGCGCCCATCGGTGGGGCGGCGACAAGGCTCCACATAACCCACCGACCAGGGTTCCGGTCCGATCGCTCTTAAGAAGGTATGGGGGTTCATGGTGCCTGCGCCCTTCTCGATGTCGTAGGGCTGGGCAATCAGACAACCGCGATCGGCCCAGAACTGATTCAATGTGGCAATCACTGACTGAAAATTCACGCTTCGATTTTCCTCCTTTCGCCAAATCTGCTTTTTTCATTGTCTCCTAAATTCCTCACAGTGCAAGGCTTTGGGGCAGAACCGGAAAAAAAATCCAAAATTTTTTCAAAAAAGGGTTGACATTCCCGAAGGGGGTTGTTACATTAGTAAAGCGCCTGAAGG